>CAZEST010000093.1:0-6738 GCA_964514745.1 uncultured Alistipes sp. | reverse complement strand
GCTGCGACTTGTTGCCGAAAATCTTGCTTAATAAGCTTGTCAGTGACATATTCTTTGTAGATGTTGTTTGTTAGTAAATAGACCGGAGAGAGCTATAAGCGCAGGGGGGAGAGGCTTGCTCCATTGGGCGAGCGGATACGCAATAACCGGCAAACAGTTGGTGCTATTACGCGAGCATCTACCGGAACTTCGATTTTTCGGGGCGCAATCTGGGGCGCTAATATATAGACCGGTGCGGTTGATGCAACCGCACGGGAGACGGTTTCGGGGGCTTCCGTGTCGGAATCGTCGTCGATTTCCTGCCATCCCGGGGCGATGTTTACGAAGATGTCGCCGGCGGAGGCGGCAACGATGTTTCTGCGGAATTCCTCCGGTTTCTCCGAGGCTTGACGCGAGAGCACTTCGTCGAGGGTCCAGGCATGGCTAACTCCGCTCATCTTTTCAAGGAATCGAGCGGCCTCCGTACGCATAGCGTTGAGGTCTTTGCTGCGGTCCTTGATGAGCTTATGGTTGAGGAAGAGCTGGCTGTCGTGGTAGCCCGATACCCATTCGCCGTTGCCATATATGGCCATCAAGTACATATTGAGCAACGAGATAGCTTTGCGCGAGGAGAACTCGCCGTAGGGGATAGCCCAGCGTTCATCGTCGCGGCGTTGACGGCGCGTTATAGGCGTGCCGGCTACGAATACCAAGGTGTTGTCCATGCCCGGGCCGGCAGCATCTATGGCGTCGAAGATGCGAGCCAGGTCGCGATCGAGACGCAAGTAGCTGTCCATCAGTTCCGGACGGCTGTCGGCCTCGCGCGAATAGGGGTAGGGGTCGAGCGTGAACGATAGGCTGAGCATATCGGTAACCTCACGTTTGCCCAGGGGGAGGGTACGTAGGTAGTCGATCGCCATCGTAGCAACGTCGGCATTAACCGCAGCCGAAGCTTTGTAGGCACGGTAGCGATTCTTGTCGCCGCGAGGATAGGAATGGCGGAAGGGATATGCTTTCTTATATGAGGGGAGATCGGGATATCGGTCGATAGAGAGCAATGGCGTCCATTGCAGGGTGTCCAGGCGGTTTTCCAGCGGATTGCGGCGGTTAACTTCCTGGGGCTTTTGGGGCAGGTCGCGATAGAACGTGGTGGTTGCCCATTTGCCTGTCAGGTCGTTAATCCAGATGCCTGAATTTCCGGCGTGGCCGGCCATAATGATTGCCTCGGCCGGGTCCGGAGCTATGGAGTAGGCGTAGCCCAGTCCGCCCGACGAGATTCTCAGTTCGTCGGAGAGGGTAGAGGCGCCTAATGCTACGGGGGATAGGTTTTCGGTAGTAAAGTTGCCGATGGTTGCTTCATCGTAGAGCGAGGGGCGCGAGCGGCGCTCATCGCGGTTGTAGATTGTAGCCGCTCCGATGCCGTTGACCGAGGGGGAAGCTCCGGTAAAGATGAGGGCTGTGGAGGCGGCTCCGTCGAGGGGTGTGCCGTATTCGGCATCCTGGATGGTAACCCCTTTTTCAGAAAGGCGGCGGAAACCGTTCTGGCTAAATTGGTTATGAAGCAGTTGGAGATAGTCGTCGGAAAGCCCTTCAACAACGATGCCGACCACTAATTGCGGACGCTTGGGGAGCTCCTGGCTGATAGCAGGCATAACGGATGAGGCCCCCAGGATGAGGGCGGCAACCAGATTGCGGCTATTTGTAGGCAGGTTATTTCCCATGTCGTACGTATATGTAAATATATCGGGCTGAGAGCATCATGTCGGCCAAAATCAGCGGATAAAAAGCGCCGTTCAGCACCTGAATCTTCAGCAGTCCAATTATCAAGAGCAAAAATAGTGCCGCAAAGTTACAAATTTGGTAGAAATAAACCGCGCGTTTGCAACTTTTTAACCAGATTCCAACGGCAGGCACTAAGCATAAGGGGTTTAGCCAGAGGTAGAGCCAGTTGGGAGAGGTTGCTTCGTGGACACTGACAAATATCAAGAATGTCAGCAGAAGGCTGACAATGAAGAAGCAGTTATATAATAAGGTGTCGACCCAGCGCGTTGCCTTTCGGCGTTTGATGTCGCGAAGGCAGATGCCGCCGACTAACAGCATTACTATGGTCATGCAGAATCCGGGCGTGAGCCAAAGTGGAGTCTTCGTAGCGGTTACGCGCCGACCGCTGACGATGTTGGCCGAGGATTTCAGTAGCGGATGATTAACGCCTGACGGGTCGGTATAGTAGGCCGAGCGCAGGGCATCGCGTAGGTAGAGCGGCTGGTAGGTGCGCTCGCGAGAGCTGATTTCGCGGTCCAAGCCGGAGCCGAGGGCCAGGTCGATGCCGAACTGATACCAGGGGTAGTCGGCGTGGCTGTTGGTCATCTCGGAGCGGAAACTGTGGAGCGTATCGGTGTCAACAATTCCGGTTTCGCCGTAACGGAAGCCGTCAACGTTTGGCGTAACGATAGGGGAGCCTATGGCCTGCTCGATGAGGGCCAGGGGGCGGGTAGCGCAGTTGTCGAGAATGTAGTTGTAGCGATAGGTGCGGTTCTCCGGCATGAGGTTAATCTGCACCAGTTGCTCCAGGCGTTGGGCCTGTTGGGGGGTAAGGTTGAGAATCTGCTCCGTTACGGTGCGCCCTTGTAGGCGATATTCCGCCAGGAAAGCCTCGTAGGGGAACGGGTAGGCCATGTAGTCGGTCTCCCCCTTTACGAAGCGGTAGAGAAAGCCTTCGGAATTGAAGTCGAACACGCCCCAGTTGACCACGTAGTCGTAGCGGCCGGTTACCGCGAAGCGCAGGGCCGTGTGGCCGTCGAGTTCGTAGATTTCGCTCCCCGGCGAACAGGTCAGCAACGAAACCTGAGGAACGGCAGGTTGCGCCTTGATGCTCCATGCCCATGCTGTCAGCATGGCGAGTATAGTGAATAGTTTTCTGAAGTTATTCTGCACGGTGTTGTGGGGTAGCGGGTTGCTGAAAACGTGGGTTACAACTCTCTAAGAACTGTTTTGAAACTGCAAAGTTAGGAAATTTAGCAGGAAATTCCTAACTTCGTGGCAAAAAGCCACATTAGATTAATGGAGAAACAGCATATACCGGCCCCTCAGGAGCGTAAATTGCCTGAATTTAGTGCGATGCAGAAGGTGAAGCGTCGCTTTTTTGCGATGCGTAATGGCGACCTCGCCCAGCAGATGGCTGAGCGCGGAGCCCGATATCGCATAAATTTCGGCCTGAACCTGCCGCAGATTAGCGAGATTGCGCGCGATTTCCTGCCGGGAGGCGTTGAAGCTACGGAATTGCCGTCGGGGTTCAGTATGGCGGATTTTGCGCGCCGATTGCGCGATAACACTACTACTCGTGAGAGCATGTTGATAGCGCCGATGCTGTTCCCCGTAGAGGAGTTGACGCTGGAGGAAGCATATAGCTGGGCGCAGTCCGCAGCTACGCCGGAGGTTGCCGATATCCTCTGCATGAAGCTCTTGCGCAATTTCGCTGAGGCCCCTCGGCTCGTTGAGATGTTGCTGGCGGATGAGGCGCCGATTGCTCACTACTGTGCACTGCGCTTGGTGCTCAACCTGCTGCAGCTGGGCCGGATTGATGACCTTGGGCGCGTTGAGGCCCTGGCCCGGGCCGAGCAGCAGAAGGGGTCGCCAATGACCGCCTCCATCGCCCGGCAGCTCCTCTCGGAGCTTGCCTTCCTCGCCGAATAAGCCGGCGGCGGAATAGGCCGGCGAGGGGGGAGGACGGGCCCGAGAGGAGGGTCTCGGGGCGGTGTGAAAGAAAGTGTCACAAAAGAGAAAGAGAATTAGACGAATAAATTTTGCGGGGGGGGGGTAGATTATATACTTTTGCAGCGTTCTGCTATGGGTAGAACGCTTTGTAATGGGCTCCGACTACAAAAAACATTCTATGATAGGTCGCCTCGTTAGAAGCCCTTCTAACACACGCAAACACACACAACTACTTTACTAACAACCTTATATTCTTATGTTAAAACGTCTAATTTTACTGTTGCTCTTGCCGCTGATGACGGGCGCAACGTTGTTGGCGGAATCCTTTAACCCGGGGTATAGTAGTATCGACCTGGTTTATCCGGGTGCGACGGTCTACTTCAGGCCGTTCTATGGTACTCCGATTGAGGGTTCTTCCAATAAGGAATTCCAGCCGTCGGAAATGTTCCTGAATGCAGGTACAGATGCCGGAAATGATCTGCAAGCTGTAACCGGCGATTCTACAGCTCCTACCGTTGCCATGTATTGGACACTGATTTCTGATACTTCGGATGCAAACGGTAACATCTACAAAATCTACAACCCGAAGTACAAAGTTTATATTGGTTCTGCCACGAACGGCGACGTTAAGATGGTTAAGGAAGCTGATCAGGCAGGTCAATATTACATTAAGGCAGGTACGGATACGGCGTATAAGAAATCATCTTCTTATGACGAAACATTTGACCTTACCTACTATGTTTATTTTAAGGATGTATCTACCGGCAAAGGTTTGGATGCAAACTGTAGTACAAGAGGCAGCGATAACCACGGCCCATTTACGGTAACAGCCCAAGGCCTTGCCGATAATGGTAATGCTTATTATACGGTAGTTACACCTACCGTTGACATCGCCAACGCTACCGAGACTGTTTGGGGCAATATGGGTGGCACTGTCATCTATTGGAAGCCGAATCCCAATCAGGAAAGGTGTGCTACTTCTTCCATATACTATATCAGCTCTGCCTCTAAGGACAAGCTGGATACAAAGAACTATCCCTATGGCGTTTCCATGATTAATGGTAAGCGCAGTATGTGGCGACTGGTTGATGCCGGCAAGTATGCTACCTATTATATTCAGAACGTAGCTACCGGCTACTATATCAGTGCACCTACCGGAAATCAGATGTCATCAATCCCTATGGTTGAAGACATTGAGAAAGCCGGTGCGTTTAAGGCTGAAAAAACCGATATCGGGGAAACCGGTCCCGGTATTTGGTTTACTTACACTCCGATCTCAAAATGCTACTTGCAGTTGGATGCAAATTCTTGGATAGTCGGCACATGGAATGACAATGTTACCGGCAAGAACTCTCAGTTTGCATTTGACGTTGTTCCTGAGGAAACCCTCGACGGCACGCTTCATATGAAAAACGATATCAAGGAAGGCGTTCCGCAGTTCTTGAGAGATTCTAAGGGTAACAACTATCTGACTATTACAAGTGCCGGCAAAATAGCTACCCGTTTCTTCGGCATGAAGGACACGCCCTACGGTTGGCACTCGGCTTGGACATTCGAGGATGCCAAGGCTACCGATAGCGAAGGCCGTCCGGTCTATTATATCTACAACGCCCAGCGCGAAGTTTATCTTGGCCCGACTGCTACAACCGGTGAAGGCGTAGCTCTCGACATTGTTAAGGAGAAGAAGGACGCCGGTAGATATGTAGTTCTTGATCCATGTATTGGTGGCACATATTGCGGTTTCTACGATGTTGATAACCCCGCTTATGGTTATTTAAAGATCAGTGATGGCGCATTGAAAAATGCTGCTGACTTCGATTATGCATTTACGCCCGAAGAAGCTACCAACACTGTTACGTATTATCTCTCTAATATGACGGATGTAATCCTGAGTCCTAAGTCGATGGGCAATGATGGATTTACCAACATCTATACAGACTTTAATATTATCAAGAGCGAAAAAGTCGATGCTACTTGGCAGGGCGTTTGGGGCTTGATGGCCGCTCCCGGCTATGATCGCTATATCGACAGTGATAACTTCGGTCACCTCTGGAAGACTACTGACGAAAATGGTAACAAGGTTGATTACGATGCAACCGACTGGCCTACGATGGCTTATACTCTGTATAACCGTCCGGAGCAGCTCTATATGATGATTGATCCCGTAACCAAGAAGGTTACTACTACATCCGATGCAACTCAGGCTACTTGCTTCCTGATTCAGCCGAATACCGCTGACGACGAATCTACCGCAGCTGTCGGCACCGTAGCTCATTTCGCTGTAGCTACCAATGGCGGTAGCGGCAGTAACTATACGGCAACCAACCAGTATTTGATGTTCAACGGTACGGAGCTGGTAGCTGTAACTACTGATAATCCTTCATACAACGATGATAGCGCGTTCTATGTCCGCGCTGCCGCTAACACCTCTTTCGATGGTATCTATGAGGGCGCAAAGGTTTCTCTGTACCCGTTCCGTCTGCAGATCCAGCATAAGAGAATGTATGCAAAGCCTGCAGAAAATAAGATCTATCGTGAAGCTGTAACTGACCCTATCGACCACGCTGCTTATGCCGTTTGGACTTTGGTTAAATGTAAGTCGACCGATGAAGGTGCGTCTTCAAGAACTAATGTCCTGAACGATGAAGAGCTGACCGATGTTTACTATCTCTTCAACGAAGGTGCTAAGAAATATATGGACGGTAACGTAGACTATCTGTCAGATGTACATCTGGTTGATAACGTTGCGGATGCCGGCCGATATAAATTCCATGCTGATAATGGTACGATTGATGCTGTTGTTGGTTTCAGTGTTGACCATGATGCAGGCAAGGCTTTGGACGAAACTACCGGTACTTATAAATGGCTGAACTGTAGTGTGACATCTACCGGCGGTGCATTCCAGCTGACCGGTTGGCCATTGGTTGGTTCTAACCGTTTGTTCTTTGTTGAAAACCCGTTGACATCTGATGTAGCTGCTACAACCTACATCGAAGATGGCGCATACATTACGATGATTCCTTGGGATTACTTGGGCGACCCCAA
>CAZEST010000092.1:0-6819 GCA_964514745.1 uncultured Alistipes sp. | reverse complement strand
GGTGCTGCTGCCACCGAGCAGGCCTGAAATCAGGCTACCGAGGGCTCCTGATAGGGCGCTGCTTGAAGTAGACGAAGATGAAGAAGAGCTGCCTCCGGCGAGTCCGCTGAGCAGATCTTTCAAGTCAGGCGCAGCCTTCGAAGCAGGTGCGCAGAACAGAATCATGGCTATGAGGCCTAAAAGAATTTTTTTCATTTTTTATTTTAAATAACGTCTGTAATTTCAAGGCAAAATTAGTAAAATCTTTTGCAATAGCATCCGCTAAATCCGTACATTAAGCGATAAAACAATGTTAAAAACTTTAACATGTATGTTCTTTTCTCATACGTTAAAAAGCCGTAACTTTACGGTGGATTTTAGGATGCAGTTGGGACTATCGTGTTCTTTTGCATTTATTTATTTAGCTATCAGGGATTTATCGGATTAAATCGGATTGCCTCCCGAAGCTTAAAAGGAGCCGTCGGGCCATAGGTTTGAGGGCGTAACTGACAAACATGATAAAGAAATTATTACTGATTCTGATAATTGCGGTTGTCTCTGCCGGTGAAGCCTTGTATGGTCAGGTCGAGTTCAAACGTGGGCTGGAGCAGGTATCCTTTATCCCCAAGGGGCAATGGATAACCGGCGTTAGCGTCAGCTTCTCCCAGTCGAACCAGGACAACTACCAATTTTTCATAGTGGAAGATATTGCGGGCGATACGTACTCTTTTAAGGTAAGTCCGATGCTGATGTTTTGCTTCAAAGACGATATGGCAGCCGGAGGAAAGTTTACCTATAACCGTACACGCACTCGTCTGGACCAGGCGCGCGTTGTCTTGGATAGCGAGACGGATTATTCCGTTGACAATCTCTACCAGATTTCCCATAACTATTCGGTTATGGCGTGTATGCGCAACTATTTCAGTTTGGGCAAAAGTCGTCGCTTCGGATTTTTTAATGAGATACAGTTGCAGGTTGGCGGCGGAGAGTCGAAGATTATTAACGGCAAGGGCGCTGATTTAACTGGTACGTTCAGTCGTAGTTGGGATGTCAACGTAGGGTTGGCTCCGGGCATGATGATGTTCCTCAATAACTATTCGGCGATAGAGGTAAATGTAGGTGTGCTCGGTTTTTCATATACCCATACCGATTCCAAGACCGACCAGATCTACGATGCATCAACCGAAGCCAAGCAAGCCAATTTCAAGATTAACCTATTTTCGATAACCTTCGGGGTATCGTTCTATCTATAACCCCCCGTGATAGCAATGATGAAAAGAATCATACAGACATTGATTGGATTAATGATCACGGTGGGAGCAGGCGTTAGCCAAGCGCGAGGCGCCGATACCGGTAAGCCGTTTGATTTGCCAATTCTGAATAGCCTGACCAAAGGCGAGAAAATCCCGTTGGATTCTACCATAATGAATAATCGGGAGATGGACGAAATGGTAATCGTAGGCGAAGATACCGTCTCAATTATTATCCCCCAGAAGAATTATGGTCGGTATGACCGCGGATTGTTCAACTATCTGTTTATCCCGAAGGGGCAGTGGTCGTTTGGTTTGACAGCCTCTTACGGCCAGTTCTCAACCGACGACGTCCAGTTGCTCAATGTAATCAAGGATTTTGATTTCAAGATTAAGGCTTATTCCTTACAGCCTTATATTTCCTACTTCTTCCGGAATAATCAGTCAATCGGTCTGAAATTCAATTATAGCCGTTGGTATCTCGACGTGCCCAGCCTTACGGTTGACTTCGACGAAGATATCAACTTCGGCCTGAAGGATGTAAGCTATTATTCCCAGAGCTTTTCAACGTCGGTTTCGTATAGAAACTATGTCGGCCTGGGGCGCGATAGGCGTTTCGGAGTGTTCAGCGATGTTGACCTTGCTTTTGGCTCAGGTTCGTCGCGCTTCAAGCGCTATTACGACGGCGAATTGCGCGATACTCGCACCAATATCATGACAGCGTCGCTCAACTTCTCGCCCGGTGTCTGCGTATTCATTATGGACTACGTAAGTTTTAATGTCAGCTTCGGCGTGTTCGGTATAAATCTCCGTCATGAAAAGCAGCAGACTAACGGCATAGAGGAGGGCTCGCGTTTCTCCTCGGGTGCAAATTTCAAGTTCAATATCTTTAATATCAATTTCGGCATGGCCGTGTTTATATAACCAATGTCAGGAAGAATGGTCAATACCAACAGATATATTAGGCAAACATCCCTGTTGCTCCTGCTGCTGATGCTCGGCGGGGTCCTGCAGAGCTGCCTAAAGAATGATATACCTTATCCGCGCATACAGCCCGATTTCCTGACCATGGAAGCCGAAGGGTTGCTGAAGGATGCCGAAATCGATACGGATAACCGCATGGTTACCCTGACGTTCGGCGAGGATGTTAATATCAAGAAGGTAAATATTACGTCGTATACTTTAACCGAAGGGGCATCGCTGACCGAGGGAAACCTTAGTGAGCCGCTTGACTTGTCGAAATATTATATCTGTACGCTGTCGCTCTATCAGAGCTATGATTGGGTAATCAAAGGGGTGCAGAATATCGAACGCTACTTTACGGTTGAGAATCAGGTAGGTGCCTCAATTATCGATGTTGGTGGGCGCCGCGTAAAGGTTACGGTCTCCTCCTCGGGTAAAGGGCTGAAGGCCGTGAAGGTATTGACAATGAAACTCGGACCGTCCAACGCCCTTACAACTCCGGCCCTGGATGGCACTACTATCGACCTGTCGCAACCGGTTGAGGTTACCGTTGAAGCTTATGGCGAAAAATCAACCTGGACAATTATCGGAGAGGAAACAACCTCAAATGTAACTACCGTGAGAGCCGATGCTTGGACCAACGTAGCCTGGATTTATGGAGAAGGACTTGCCAATGCCGACAACGGAGTAGAATATCGCGTTAGCGGTACACAGCAATGGGTTAAAGCTCCCTCCGGATGGCTTACCAAGACCGGCGCTACGTTCTATGCCCGACTGATAAATCTGAATCCCGAAACTACGTATGAATCTCGCTGCTATGGCGATGACGAATATGGCGACGTTGTTACCTTCACAACCGGCTCAATCGAGCAGATGCCTAACAGTTCGCTCTCTAACTGGTCGCAGGACGGTGCCGTATGGCAGCCGTGGGGCGAGGGGGATACCCCCTATTGGGATACCGGTAATAAGGGTGCCACTACTTTGGGTAGCTCCAACGTTGTGCCTACAACCGATACCTCGTCGGGGTCCGGTCAGGCTGCAATGTTGCAGACCAAATTTGTAGGCATTGGTGCTGTAGGTAAGTTGGCTGCCGGTAGCGTCTATACCGGTTACTATGTGCGCACGGATGGCACCAATGGCGTGCTATCGATGGGCCGTGCGTTTACCGAGTGTCCAACGGCTGTACGTGGCTACTTTAAATATAAGACCGCTCCAATCAATAAATATAGCTCCGGTATGGAGTATATGGTAGGTCAGCCTGATACGTGTGTGGTCTGGTGTGCCTTGATTGATTCCAATGAACCGTATGAGGTAAGAACCAATCCAAAGAATCAGCACCTGTTTGATCCTAATGGATCGGAAGTTGTAGCTTACGGCCGAATGCAGTGTGGCTACGACGTGCCCAACTACGTGCCGTTTGAAGTGCAGTTTGAATATGTCGCAACCAATCGCAAACCGAAGTATCTGATTGTAGTAGCCTCCTCCAGCAAGTATGGCGACTACTTTACCGGAGGCGACGGGGCGGTAATGTGTGTCGATGACTTCGAACTTGTCTATGATTATTAATCTCTCAAAATATCAACCTTTAATCCACCATCACATGAGGACGTTTACGAAATTTCTGTCGACTATGCTGATAGGCACCGCGGCGATGATGACTGCAAGTGCTCAAAGCTACATGTTCGATAACCCTGAAAATCATGCCTACTTCGGCGCACGTGTAGGACTGGATATATCTTCTGCCGCCAACGGAGAAGCTTACTTCTGTAATAAGGCCGGTTTCAGCGTCGGCATGGTCTACAATATCCCTATCGTAGCTAACCTCTACTTTGAGCCCGGACTATCGCTGTTCTACAATACCTTCGGTACGGTGCACGTTGAAGACGCCTCGTATGATAAGGTTGACGAAGCTACCGGCGAAGTTACTCGCGTTCCGCGCTATTACCATGTTGACGGTACGCTGCGCAACTTCGGCTTCCGAATTCCGCTGAATATCGGTTACCACTTCGATTTCTCCGATGATCTATCCTTGGCAGTGTATACCGGCCCTCAGTTGAATATTAGCTATGTTTCGCGCTATCACCAGAATAGCGTTATCACCCCCGACAACGAGTATATTGAAGCCAACTCGGTTAACGCCTTCGGCACGAATGGCTTCAATCACTTCGACTTGCAGTGGAACTTCGGCATTGGGTTGAACTATCAGCAATATTATGTTGGCATCGGTGGGGCGGTTGGTGTTACCCATATGATGAGTGCTACTACGATTAATGTCGGCCCATATGCGGTCAACTTCCCGCGCGATGTGCGCCGTAATCTCTTCAACATTACGCTCGGCTATAACTTCTAAGCCAATATTTGACTCCCCCTATACTTCGTCCCTCAAAATCGCGCAGGATTGCGCGTTTTGGGGGACGGAGTTTTTGGCAGGTAGGGGAAATTTTCGTACCTTTGCAGTGAATTACAACCATTGCAATGATAGCTGTAAATAATTTAGGCATACAATTTGGTAAAAGAGTTTTGTTTCAGGATGTTAACCTGAAATTTACCCCCGGGAACTGCTATGGCATCATCGGTGCCAATGGCGCCGGCAAGTCTACATTGATGAGAATCTTGTCGGATCAGCTTTCCCCCACACACGGTACTGTTTCTATGGCTCCCGGCGAACGCATGAGCGTCCTGGAGCAGGATCACTTCAAATTCGACGACTGCACGGTCATGAACACTGTCCTCCAGGGGCACACTGTTCTTTGGGACATCATGCAGGAGAAAGACGCACTCTACGCTAAACCCGACTTCAGCGATGCCGACGGTATCCGCGCCTCTGAATTGGAGGAGAAATTTGCGGAACTTGAAGGCTGGAACGCAGAGAGCGATGCTGCAGCCCTACTGAGCGGCTTAGGCATCAAGGAGGATCGCCACTACATGCTGATGCGCGACCTCTCCGGTAACGAAAAGGTGCGCGTACTGCTGGCAAAGGCGCTGTTCGGTAATCCCGACAACTTGCTGCTCGATGAGCCTACCAACGACCTCGACCTCGATACGGTTGCTTGGCTCGAAGATTACCTGTCGAAATTTGAAAACACGGTATTGGTAGTCAGCCACGACCGTCACTTCCTTGACTCAGTTTGTACCCACACTCTCGATATCGACTACAACAAGGTGACCCTCTTCGCCGGTAACTATAGCTTCTGGTATGAGTCGTCGCAGTTGGCTCTGCGTCAGCAACAGCAGCAGAACAAGAAGGCCGAAGAGAAGCGTAAAGAACTTATGGAGTTTATTCAGCGATTCTCGGCCAACGTTGCTAAGTCGAAGCAGACAACATCGCGCAAGAAGATGCTCGAGAAACTCAATATCGAGGAGATTCAGCCCTCATCGCGTCGCTATCCGGGTATTATCTTTACCCCCGAGCGCGAAGTTGGCAATAAGATTCTTGAAGTTCACGGCCTGAGCGCAACAACCTCCGAAGGCGAAGTGCTCTTCAAGGATGTTAACTTCCAGATAGAGAAAGGCGACAAGGTTGCATTCCTAAGCCACGATCCTCGTGCTATGACTGCCCTGTTTGAAATCGTGATGGGCAACCGCAAAGCCGATGAAGGTACTTACGATTGGGGCCAGACCATCACTACCGCCTACCTCCCCCTGGATAACTCCTCATTCTTCAATACCGATATGAATCTGGTTGACTGGCTCTGTCAGTTCTCCGATGATTCCTCCGAAATCTACCTGAAGGGCTTCCTCGGCAAGATGCTCTTCTCAGGAGAGGAAGTGCTGAAAAAGGCATCGGTATTGTCCGGTGGAGAGAAAATGCGCTGCATGATATCGAAAATGATGCTCCGCAACGCTAATACGATGGTGCTCGACTCACCGACCAACCACCTCGACTTGGAATCTATTCAGGCGTTCAATAATACTCTGCAAAGCTTCAAAGGCGTTATCCTGCTCTCGAGCCACGACCACGAGTTTATTCAGACCGTCTGCAACCGCATAATAGAGCTTACGCCAAACGGCATTATCGATAAGATGATGGACTACGACGACTACATTACCGACGAAAAGGTAGCCGCCACTCGCGAAAGGCTCTACGCTAAAGCCTAACGTCAATCCGGATTCCGGCTCTCCTGCCGGATTCCGGTTGATTTGTATAATGATAAACCTGAAAAACTATCTGAAAGATGGTAAAACATATTGTAATGTTTAAGTTACAGGGCACCCCGGAAGAACGTCGCACGGTTGCGTCGGCATTTCGCGATGCCCTTTTGGAGCTTCCTAAGGTAATCGATTGCCTGCAGGCGATGGAGGTAGGGCTCAACGAAAATCCCGCTGAAGATTGGGATGTAGTGCTGACCGCCGTTGTGCCTACAATGGCCGACGTTGCAACCTATGCCAAGCATCCTGCCCACGTTGCCGCTGCATCGCTCTTGGGCAAGAATAAAGAGCTGCGAGGCTGCGTAGACTACGAATTTTAATCCGTTCAGAAACAACAGAAAAACAACTATATTATGGTTCAATTCTTCAAGAAAGGTACGAATAGCTTCTTTGCCGTTGAAACCGACCATAAGCTTTCTGCCGAGGAATTAGCAAAGCTTTCATGGGCATTTTCAGATGCCAAACCCCTCAAGGCCAC
>CAZEST010000091.1:0-6843 GCA_964514745.1 uncultured Alistipes sp. | reverse complement strand
TCGATTTCGATGAGTTTGAGGAGAAGAGTGCTGCCAAGGCAAAAGCCGCTGCTGCAGCTGCCGCCGACGATATGGGCGAAGATTTCTACGGGTCTGACCAATATAACGACGACGAATTTGACGTTGCCGGTTTCGACGAAATGACGTTCGATTAAGACCGTAAATACTGATAAAAATAACGGCGACCAAATGCTATCGCGTGGATAGCTTTTGGTCGCCGCTCTATTTTATGCTATGGGAGTTTACATCATGCCGCCCATTCCGCCCATGCCATTCATGGCAGCGGGGTTAGCTGCGGGGGTGTCTTCCTTCTTATCGGCGATAACGCATTCGGTTGTCAGGAACATACCGGCAATTGAAGCTGCATTTTCCAGGGCTACGCGAGTAACCTTTGCAGGGTCGATTACGCCGGCTGCCAACAGATTTTCGTAAACGTCGGTACGGGCATTGTAGCCGAAGTCGCCTTCTGCTTCCTTCACCTTCTGTACGACAACTGCGCCTTCAACGCCTGCGTTGGCTACGATCTGGCGCATCGGTTCTTCAACTGCGCGAAGCACGATGTGAATACCGGTTTCTTCGTCGTCGTTGCTGCCCTTCAAGCCTTCGGCGTTCTTGATAGCGCGGATGTAAGCGACGCCACCGCCCGGCACGATACCTTCAGCGATTGCTGCGCGAGTAGCCGACAGAGCATCGTCAACGCGGTCTTTCTTCTCCTTCATTTCTACTTCGGAGGGAGCACCGATATGCAGGACAGCTACGCCACCGGCTAATTTAGCCAGACGTTCCTGAAGTTTTTCGCGATCGTAGTCGCTCTTGGTCTGTTCGATTTGAGCCTTGATTTGGGCTACACGCGAAGCAATCTGCTCCTTCTGGCCTGCGCCGTTAACGATGGTTGTATTCTCCTTGTTAACTGTAACCTTTTCGGCCTTACCGAGCATGTCGACGGTAGCTCCATCCAGACGCATACCCTTTTCTTCGCTGATAACAACGCCACCGGTAAGGATTGCGATGTCTTCCAGCATCTCCTTTCGGCGATCGCCGAAACCGGGAGCCTTTACAGCGCAAACTTTCAGAGAGCCGCGCAGACGGTTTACAACCAAGGTTGCAAGAGCTTCCTGGTCAACATCTTCAGCGATAATCAGCAGGCCACGGCCGCTCTGGGCGGTTGCTTCCAGGATGGGGAGCATATCCTTGAGGTTGGAAATCTTTTTGTCGTAAAGCAGGATGAAGGGGGATTCCATTGCGCATTCCATCTTCTCGCCGTCGGTCACGAAATAGGGAGAGATGTAGCCACGGTCGAACTGCATGCCTTCAACGATGTCAACGGTTGTTTCGGTACCCTTAGCTTCGTCAACGGTGATAACGCCTTCCTTCTTTACCTTCTTCATAGCTTCGGCGATGAGGTGCCCGATAGCTTCGTCGTTGTTGGCAGAGATGCGCGCTACGTCTTCAATCTTCTTGAAGTCGTCGCCAACCTCTACGGCCTGAGCTTTAACGCCTTCAACGATGGCAGCAACCGCCTTGTCGATACCGCGCTTAACGTCCATCGGGTTTGCACCGGCAGCAACGTTTTTCAGTCCGTGAGTGATGATGGCTTGAGCCAGAACGGTAGCAGTAGTTGTACCGTCGCCGGCATCGTCGCCTGTCTTGGAGGCAACTTCCTTAACCAGCTGTGCACCCATGTTTTGGAACGGATCTTCCAGTTCAACTTCGCGAGCAACCGATACACCGTCCTTGGTGATATGCGGAGCACCGAATTTCTTGTCGATGATAACGTTGCGGCCTTTAGGACCGAGGGTTACTTTTACGGCATCAGCCAGAGCGTCAACGCCCTTTTTGAGCTCTTCGCGAGCTTTGATATCGAATTTAATTTCTTTAGCCATGATTTTGTTGTGTTTTTGTGGGGTAGTTGTCAGAGAGAGTGTGTGTAGGTTGGATTATTCAAAAACAGCTAATACGTCGGTCTGACGCATGATGAGATATTTTTCGCCATCGAGTTCAACCTCAGTGCCTGCATATTTGCCATAAAGCACTTTGTCGCCCTCTTTGAGAACCATTGCTTCATCTTTCGTTCCGTTACCGGCTGCGATAACGGTGCCCTTCAGGGGTTTCTCTTTTGCAGAGTCAGGGATAATGATACCGGAAATGGTTTTTTCTTCTGCCGGGATGGGCTGAATCAGCACGCGATCGGCAAGCGGTTTGAGTTTCATGATTGAATTGTATGTTGTAGTTTAATATTCTGTCATGGAGAAGTAGCGAAAACTGTGCCAAACTCGGCTGACACGTAAAATTAACATTTCTGTCAGATGAATGGTTCAAAAATCTGCTTCGTTAAAAAAGAAACCCCGGTATATGCTGTCAGCTTGGCTGGCATATACCGGGGAATGATATTTTGAAAAGGGTGTTTTACCTATTCAATCTCTCAAGCTTTAGTCGAGAACGTCTTTGTTCGTGTTGGGCTGAACGTCGGTGGCTGCGGTGTTGCCATCAATTTTGGCAGCTGATGCGTTAGGTTTCAGCCAGCGGTCGAGCCAGCGGAAGAATACGCGCTGCCACATGATAGCGTTCTGGGGCTTGAGAATCCAGTGGTTTTCATCGGGGAAGATGAGCATTTCGGCAGGAACGCCACGCAGACGGGCAGCGTTGAATGCCATTTCGCCTTGAGAAGCAAGGATACGGAAGTCATATTCACCGTGAGTTACGAGGATAGGGGTGTCCCATTTGTCAACAAACTTGTGGGGCGAGTTAGCAAATGTACGCTGAGCAACGGCGTTGTCTTTGTCCCAGAACGGGCCGCCGAGGTCCCAGTTTGCAAACCACATTTCTTCAGTTTCGAGATACTGAGCTTCGGTGTTGAAGATACCTGCGTGGGCGATGAAGGCTGCAAAGCGACCTTGGTGGATACCGGCGAGCATATAAACCGAGAAGCCTCCGTAGCTGGCGCCGACTGCACCGATATGCTTTTCGTCAACGAAAGGCTTCTGCTTCATGAAGTCAACAGCTGCGAGGTAGTCTTGCATATTTTGGCCGGGATAGTCGCCTGAGATCTGTGCGTTCCATTCCGTGCCGAAGCCGGGCAGACCGCGACGGTTGGGGGCGATAACGATGTAGCCATTGGAAGCCATCAGCATAAGGTTCCAACGATAGCTCCAGAACTGGCTGACAGCTTGCTGGGGTCCGCCTTGGCAGTAGAGAATTGCGGGATATTTCTTGCTGGGATCGAAATGAGGCGGATAGAGCACCCATGTTGTCATCTCCTTGCCGTCGGTTGTCGGTACGAGTACCTTTTCAACCTTCGGAGCTTCAATCTGACTCAGAATTTCGCCGTTCACATTAGTAATAGGTGTGGCTACGTTGTTGTTAACGGAGAATACCTCGTTGGGATAGAGATAAGAGTGGCGCACGGTGATCAGCGTCTTGCCGTCGACCGGAGCGAGAGCAGCGTAGTCGCAGATATCCTGGCGACCGGTTACGAAGTCAACCTGCTTGCTGGCTACGTCGATAGAGAAAATCGGGGTAACGCCCTGGTAAGGAGCGATGAAGTAGAGTTTTTTGCTGTCGGGATACCAGGCAATCTGGTCAGCAGTGTAGTCCCAATCGGAAGTCAGGTCGGTCTTTTCGCCGGAAGCGAGGTCCATAACGAAGATGCGGTTCTTGTCGCTCTCGTAGCCGTCATGCTCCATAGAGAGCCATGCCAGTTTGGTGCCGTCGGGCGAATAGACGGGGTAAGTATCGTAACCCATCATCCCTTCGGTAAGGTTGCGAGTCTTGCCGGATTCGAGATTGTAGCAATAGAGGTCGGAGTTGGTTGAGATAGCGTATTCCATGCCCTCTTTCTTGCGGCTAACGTAAACCAGTTCGCGAGAGTCGGGCGACCAAGCAAACGATTCGATACCACCGAAAGGCTTCATGGGAGATTCAAAACGTTCGCCCTCCATGATGTCCTTAACATTGGTCAGACGGTAGTTGTCGAAATCGGCAATGAAGGGGTGAGGTATTTCGGTAACCCATTCGTCCCAATGTTTGTACATCAGGTCGTCAATCAGTCGGCCGGTAGCTTTCGTTAGGTCGGGATAAACGTCCTGGGCTGTGCGGCTATACTTAACAGTTGAAACAACAACTACTTTCTTGCCGTCGGGCGATACTTTGAAGCCGGACACACCGTTTTCGAGGCGGCTTACAACGTGGCGATTCGAGCCGTCGGCGTTCATTACCCACATCTGAGGTTTGCCATCGTGCTGAGCGATGAAAGCAATCTTGTTGCCGTTGTCGATCCAGGCAGCTTCCTGTTCGGAGAGGGCTGTTTTTGTAAGGCGCTTAACGTCAGAACCGTCGAGGTTCATAGTGTAGAGCTCGTTGTTGCTCTTGTTGAGTTCAACGCTTTCATAGCTTACGCCATACAGCACTTTAGTTCCGTCGGGAGAAACCTGAGGATTGGTGACGCGTCCGAGAGCCTCCAGCGCATCAATGTCGAAGATGCCGGTAGCCGTCTTGAAGTCGGGCTTGTCAATCAGTTCTTCCTGTTGGCCGCAACTGGTAGAGGCAATAGCCATCAGAGAAGCGGCTGCTACGGGCAGAATGGATTTGTTCATGGTTAATATATTGTTTAGTTTATGTATTCTAAGAGCAAAGTTAGCAAATATTCGTCGAAATTTTGTAATTTTGCGAGCAAAATGAATCATATGAAAGAATTAGCCACAAAATACAACCCCGCAGAGGTTGAAGATAAATGGTATGCCTACTGGATGGACAACAAGCTGTTCAGCTCCAAACCCGACGGCAGAAAGCCATATACCGTAGTAATTCCCCCGCCAAACGTAACCGGTGTGCTCCACATGGGCCACATGCTGAACGAAACCATTCAGGATATATTGGTACGTCGCGCGCGTATGCAAGGCATGAACGCCTGCTGGGTACCCGGCACTGACCACGCATCTATCGCAACCGAAACCAAGGTTATCGCAAAGCTTGCCGCACAAGGCATCAAGAAAACCGACCTCACCCGCGAGCAGTTCTTGGAACACGCTTGGGATTGGACACGCCATCACGGCGGCATCATCCTGCAGCAGCTCCGCAAGCTCGGTGCTTCTTGCGATTGGGACCGCACCGCCTTCACTATGGACGAGTCTCGCTCGGAATCAGTAACCAAAGTGTTCTGCGACCTCTACGAAAAAGGATTGATTTATCGTGGCTTGCGTATGGTTAACTGGGACCCCGTTAACCGCACGGCAATCTCCGACGACGAAGTTTACTTCGTTCAGGAGCAGTCAAAGCTCTACTACCTCCGCTATTACTTAGCAGAAGGGGAGACCTCCGATGCTGTCAGCGAAGAAGGGGGCAACGTTGTCCACGTTGACGCCGATGGCCGCAAGTATGCCGTTGTTGCCACAACCCGTCCCGAAACCATCATGGGTGATACCGCAATGTGTATCAACCCCAAGGACCCGAAGAACGCATGGCTCAAGGGCAAGAAAGTTGTTGTGCCCCTGGTTGGTCGTGTAATTCCCGTTATCGAAGACCGCTACGTTGAGGTTGACTTCGGTACAGGTTGCTTGAAGGTAACTCCGGCCCACGATAAGAACGACTATATGCTGGGCAAGACCCATAATCTGCCCTCGATTGATATCTTCAACGAAGACGGTACGCTCTCCGAAGCTGCCGGTCTCTACGTTGGCAAGGATCGCTTCGAGGTTCGCGACGAAATAGCTCGCGACCTGCAGGCTGCCGGGCTGATGGAGAAGATTGAAGACTACGTAAATAATGTAGGCTTCTCAGAGCGCACCAAGGTAGCTATCGAGCCGCGCTTGTCGCTGCAGTGGTTCGTTAACATGAAGCACTTTGCCGACATCTCACTGTCGCCCGTTATGGATGACATCATCAAGTTCGTTCCGGAGAAGTACAAGACCACCTACCGCGTATGGCTGGAAAACATCCAGGATTGGTGTATCAGCCGTCAGCTCTGGTGGGGCCATCGCATCCCGGCTTACTACTTTGTAAACCCCGCCGAGCCCGACAAGGAGAACTTCGTAGTTGCTGAAACCTTGGAACAGGCTGTTGAGAAGGTTCACGCCATCGCAGGTTGCGAAAACTACACCGCCGACGACCTGACACAGGATCCCGGTGCGCTCGACACTTGGTTCTCGTCATGGCTCTGGCCGATCACCCTCTTCGACGGCATCAACAACCCCGGCAACGAAGAAATCAACTACTATTATCCCACTGCCACACTGGTAACCGGTCCGGACATCATCTTCTTCTGGGTTGCCCGTATGATTATGGCAGGCTACGAATACATCGGCAAAGAGCCGTTTAAGAATGTTTACTTTACCGGTATCGTTCGCGACAGTCTCGGCCGCAAGATGAGTAAGTCGCTGGGCAACTCGCCTGATCCGCTGGAACTGATTGCCAAGTTCGGTGCCGACGGTGTACGCCTCGGTTTGATGCTCTCTGCACCTGCCGGCAACGACATCCTCTTCGATGAGAAACTTTGCGAAACCGGCCGTAACTTCTCCAACAAGCTTTGGAACGTATTCCGCCTGATAGCCGGTTGGGGTGACGCTGAGCAGGGCAATGCTGCAGCTGTTAGCGATGCTGATAAGGCTGCTATCGCATGGTTTGGCTCACGTTTGTCGCAAGCTGTTGCCGAACTTAACGATTTGATGGATAAGTTCCGCATCTCGGAAGCTGCCAATCTGCTGTATCGCTTGATTCGCGACGATTTCTCTTCATCGTACCTCGAAATGGTTAAGCCGGCCTACGGCACACCTATTAACAAGGAGGTTTACGCCGCAACCGTTAACTTCCTCGACTCGCTGTTGCGCCTGCTCCATCCGTTCATGCCGT
>CAZEST010000090.1:0-6957 GCA_964514745.1 uncultured Alistipes sp. | reverse complement strand
GCAACAATCGCTCTCTTACTAAGAGTGCGACTGGAGAAATTGATCTACTTACCCATCTAGAATTTGTATTAGGTTGTTATAAGCCGGTATAAGGTTTAGATTTGTGATTCAAATCATCTAGAGAGTTTTTTTCATCATCATTATGATCTGTTTACCATCAAGAAAAACTGCACTTTTGTGCTTGGTTATCAGTGCTGTATCGTTCCCGTTTTCAATGCGAGGGAACACCGATGACGAGTCTACCACAGTAAACGTTGTAGACTCTGTTGCTGCACCCGAGGTTACAACGTCGACCACAACCACCTACAACGGTGATACGACGGAAACCCGAACGACCACAACCCGCATATCCAACCGCAGCAAGGTAACCGAGACAACAACAGTTACCTCTACAAATGATACAAGTTCGTTCTGGGATCGCTTGTATTTACAAGGCATCTTGGGCCCGAACGTCAGCATGAGTGAAGATTTGCGAGCATCATCATTTGGCAAATCAGTTAACTTTGGTGGGCAGATAGCAATCGGCCAGGAATTCAATCCTAAATTTGGGTTCTTTTTGAGTGCTGACTTTAACGGCAATCGTGGTACGAATTATTATGCGGCAGCAGAACGTCTGTTTAATACGTTTAAGAGCGTAGATTTCTTGCTCAACGGCTCGTATAACCTTACCAATGCATTCTTTGGCTATAGGCCCAACCGCAAAGGCCAGTGCTATCTGAATTTCGGTATAGGTGCAACCTATTCTTATGGAATAACTCTTGGTAACAACCCGCTTAAGCCTAAGACAAACAATATTACCTACGTCTTCAGAGGCGGTTTGACCTACGTCTATAACCTCTCAAAGCGAGTGTCGTTGGTAGCTGACTTAAACCTGAGTCTGATAGGCGATGATTTCAACGGCCGTGCGTCGGAAGTGCCGTTCGACACGCGTTGTAACCTCATGGTTGGTGCGCGCTTCCACTTGGGCCGCGGATATCAGCGTTGGCAAAAGACTCAGGAGAAGCATATCTATCACGACGTTTATCAGGTAGATACCGTTCGCGTTGTAGACCGCGTAGAGGTGCCGGTAGAAGTACCGGTAGAGGTGCCGACCCCGAGCATCACAACCTTGGCTGCAACAGCCAATATTTACCCCATTTTCTTTGCCATCAATTCCATAGAGATTCGCCAGTCAGAGCAGGCTAAGATCGACGAGATGGTAAAGTATCTTAATGACAATCCCGAAAAGTTTGTATTCATTTTGGGTTATGCCGACCGCAATACCGGAAATGCACAGATAAATTATTACCTCGGAAAGAACCGTGCACACGTAGTAGCCGATTGCCTATCATCTAAATACGGCATCTCAGCATCTCGAATTATTACCATCCAGGAGGAAGGCGATAAAGTACAACCGTTTAAGGTCAACTACGAGAATAACCGTGTTGCAATCTGTATTGTAACAGATTTCTCCGAGTAGTTTTAGCAATGGAATAGAGAGAGAAAAAAACAATGATTTTTAAACAACCAGTTAAGAGATGTCTAGAGCAGGCATGTCGCGCTGCACTTGTACTCCTACTTTTGGTATCAACTGCAGCGTGTACATCCTCTAAGAAGTTAACCTATTTGCAGGGCGTTGATGAGCTACATAGTAATCCGCAGCAAATGCTGGCCAATTACGAGTTTCGCATCAAGCCCGATGACAGAATTGAAGTTCTAATCAGCAGTACTGAGCCGGAGTTGCTGGCGCCGTTTGGCAATAACGTAGCCCCGGGGCGACTATCAGGCAGTTCTCAATCAAATAATGGTACATCAGGCATCTTGGTAGACAAAGATGGCCTCATCGAGTTGCCTGTTCTTGGGAAATTCCAGGCGGCAGGGCTGACGCGCTCTGAACTTGCCGACGAAATCAAGCGCCAGTTGCAGGAAGATGATTACATCAAGAATCCAACCGTAATCGTACGCTTTCAGAATAATCGTATTCTGGTGTTGGGCGAGGTGGGTTCTCCCGGATTAAAGGATATCTCTAACGAACGAGTAACCATTCTGGATGCAATAGGCTTGGCCGGTGATCTCTCGGCTACGGCCCGTCGCGACAACATACTGGTAGTTCGCGAGGAAAACGGCCAGCGCAGAAGCTACCGTGTTGACTTAACGTCGAGCGAGCAGCTGCTTCACTCTCCCGTATTCTATATGCAGCAAAACGATGTGATTTATGTAGAATCTAACGGCTCGCTAAGAGTGCGCAGCAGTTCGGCTCTTACATATCTGTCAGCCACCAGTGCGGTTATCGGTACGCTGTCGGCGATTCTCTCGCTGGTTTTTATTTTAACGAAATAATAATTTAATGGATATGCCGGCTTCATCAGTCAATGATAACAGTGCTCGAAGGAAAGCCTCACAGGGCACGATATTTTCGCCTCGCGATTTATGGGACTTCTGTCGTCGCTATTGGTACGTACTGTTGCTATCGGTAGGCTTTTGCCTAACGGCAACTTGGCTCTACCTGCGTACGGTCACACCAACCTTTGAGCATAGCATGGTTATCATGCTAAAGAACGACAATCCGGTTAGTAAATCGTTGGAAAGCTATGATTACAGAGGCTATCTGAGCGACGGCCAAAACAACGAGCTCTTCATCCTTAAGTCAGGTCTGTTAATGAGCGAGGTTGTCGACCGGTTGCATCTCGATGTTTCGTATGAAGCCGAGGGCGTATTGCATAGCACCGTATTGCATACCTGGACTCCGATTATCGTCCATTTTCTTGACGACTTTACCAAGCCGATTACGCTGAGCATAGTGCCTCTCAGCATGGAGGAATATGAGATTCAGTCGGCTGTTGTTGACGACCAGGAGCTTAACCTGCATGGCAAGTTCAAATTTGGCCAGACAATCCGTACGCAATTCGGCAAGATAGAAGTGACGGTAAATCCCGAATCGCTACCGTCGCATATTGATAAGGATATTACGGTTACGCGCATCAGCCGCAAAGCTGCTATCAAGAAATACACTTCGCGCATTGAGCCATCTGAGGAAGACGGGACATCGCTCATCCGAATCAGCTGCCTCGGCGAGAACACTCAGCAAATCGACGATATCCTAACTGCGTTGGTTGATGTTTATAGCGAGGCTATTATTCGCGACCGCACCAAATCTGCTTTAAGTAGCGCGGAATTTATCGACCAGCGAATCGAGTCGCTTGGCCGCGAATTGGGCGAAACGGAGGACCAGCTATCGGCTTATAAAGAAAATACCATGGTTCTCACCGGCTCGGCCGGCGGCGAACAAGGCTTGGCCTCATCGCAGGGCAATTCCAATCAACTGGAGACAAATCTCTACGTAGCCAACGGCATCCGCGACTACCTTTCGAATAAAACTACGGCGCTAAAGTTAGTGCCCAACGTATCGGGTGTAGGGGATGCCAACATTCAGGAGCAGATTGCTAACTACAACAAGCTGATACAGCAACGCGAGCGTCTGCTGGCAGAATCCGGCGAAAGCAATGCGGTAGTAAAATCGCTTACCAAGCAGCTCAACGACCAGCGAAGCATCATCACCGGCTCAATGGATAACTATATCTCAAGCCAAAAATTGTTGCTTCAACGCTCCAAACAAGAGGAATCTAAAGCAATCAGCAACCTGCGCGCTATTCCCCGTCAGGAGCAAATGGCGCAGGGCGTAATTCGCAAACATTCTATCAAGGAGCAGATCTACATCAACCTGCTGAATAAACGCGAGGAAACCGCTATGCAGTTAGCCATAACCGATTCCGACGTAAAAATTATCGAAACGCCCTCCGGATCGAATTCGCCTATTGCGCCGAAACGCAGCAGCTACTTTATAGTAGCCTTCCTGGTAGGCCTACTAATGCCGATGGTGGTAAAATTGTGCGTTAGTGCCTGCAACAATCGTGTTCGCGGGCGGCGCGATGTTGAGGCGTATACATCGCTGTCGATTATCGGACAGATCCCCAAGGTAGCAAAGCCGGCGGCCTCTGCGATTATTGACTTTAAGAACGAACAGAACGATTTCATTACGGAAAGTTTCCGCATGATGCGCAGCAATCTGAAATTTGCCTATAAGGATGCCAAAGTAATGATGATTACATCCAGCATCGCATCGGAAGGAAAATCGTTTATTGCCCGCAATTTGGCCGTTGTATTGGCCTTAGCCAGCAAGCGCGTACTGCTGATAGATACGGATATGCGCCGCCATAGCCAGTCGAACTTTGTTGTAGGGCAGAACAAGGCAAGTGGGTTGTCGCTGTATCTTTCCGGGTTGAACGATAATATTGCGGCAATGATTCAGAAAGATGCTATCGCCGCGAATATTGACTTTATCCCGGTAGGGCCAACGCCGCCCAATCCGTCGGAACTCCTGATAGGCAATAAGCTGGATCAGCTGATCGAACAGCTCAGAGACGATTACGATTACATCATTCTGGACAGCGTACCGGCCTTATCCATTTCCGATGCGGCTGAGACCAATCGCGTTGCCGACGTAACGCTCTACGTCATCAATGAAGCCAAGATTGAGCGTCAGATGCTGACGGAAATCGAAGCCCTGCATAGTAGCCAAAAATTCAAGCGTATGTATGTTGTTTTAAATAACTGCCAGAGATTAGAAAAGCGCTACGGTTACAGCAAATATTACTACAGATATTCCTCTAAGTAAAGACCTCGACTTGCATGAGCGAGACGCTGCGACATAAGACCGTAAAAGGCATGATATGGAGTGCAATAGATCTTATCTCCGGTAAGGGGGTAGGCTTCCTTGTTACGCTCGTAATGGCCCGTCTATTGTGCCCGGCAGATTATGGACTGCTCGGGCTGATCGGCATCTTCTCATCGCTATCGTGGGTAATGATCGACGGAGGTATCTGGCAAGCTATTGTTCGCAACAACAACCGCACGGAAGAGGATTTTACAACGATGTTCTGCTTCAATCTTGCCGTATCGGTTGTAATTTATATCATCCTGTTTTTTGCAGCTCCATACATTGCCGACTTCTTCGGCTATCCGTTGCTGTGCCCGATAACACGAGTAATGATGCTGAGCTTGGTTATTGGCTCCCTAAACATGGTTCAAGGGGCAAAGCTCCACATTGATTTGGCCTTCAAAGAAATGACTCGTCTGTCGTTCTTTACAAGCGTAGCGTCGGGCATCGTAGGCATTGCGGCGGCATATATGGGATGGGGAGTTTGGGCATTGGTTGTGCAGCAACTCAGTGGTACCGTCGTCTGGACTATTTTAGTGTGTAATCACTACCGATGGAGGCCTACCGCCCCGTTTTCGATGCAATCGCTACGCAATATGTTTAGCTTTGGCTCGAAGGTTGCGCTGACGTCGGTATTGCATATTGTGTATGTTGATTTAGCCAACCTATTTATTGGGCGGGTTTATTCGCCCGGGAATTTAGGGCTGTATACCCGTGCCCAACATTTTGCTATATTCCCCGTAAGCAGTTTGGGCGGAGTTTTAGACCGAGTAACATATCCGGTATTTTGCAAAATCGGGGATGATGACCAACGCATCAAGGATGTCCTGTTCCGCTATCTGCGCACGAATATCTTCTTGATTTTACCCTGTATGATGGTGATAGCAGCGGTAGCCAAACCGATGATAGCCGTGCTGTTGGGGCCGGCTTGGGCCGGCAGTGCGCTATTGTTGCCAATCCTGTGCGTTGCATATATGTGGGTGCCAATCACCAATATTAATATCAGCGTGTGGAAGATTAAAGGACGTTCCGGCCTCATGTTAAAGGTTGAGATTATAAAGAAATCTCTCGGAATTATTCTTCTGTTTGTAGCGCTTCCGTTGGGAATCAAAGCCGTATGCTACAGCCTGGTAATCTCCTATTTGTTATCGCTCTTCATCGAAATGTATAGTACAACCAAAGTTCTGGATATAACCATCCGAGAGCAACTCCGGTGTGTCCTCCCGGCCCTGTTGCTTTCGGTAGTGGTAGCTTTGGTAGTGGCTGTAGTGTGTAGCCTGATTTCAAATAACATTTTAGCATTAGTTTCTTCCGGAATAATAGCTGTAGCCCTCTATCTGGGGCTGGCCAAGTTGTTCCGCATGAAGGCTTTATCCGAATTGAAGTTAAGTATAAAAACAATTAAACAGTAATGTCGGCCAAAATTTCAATTGTAGTACCGGTTTATAACGTAGAACCATACCTCCGCAGGTGCTTGGAAAGCATCTGTGCTCAAACTTTCAGCGACTTTGAAGTGCTGATGGTTGACGATGGCAGCACGGATTGCTCCGGGGCAATCTGCGATGAGTATGCCGCCCGTGATTCGCGTTTCCGCGTTTTTCATACCGAAAATCATGGATTGGGAGCCGCCTGTCAGTACGCAATGGAGCGGATGCAGGGCGAATATATGGCCAGCATTGACTCCGATGATTGGGTAGAGCCTTATATGCTTGAGCGCCTCTACGCAAAAGCTACTGCCGAGGATGCCGACATCGTAATTGCTAATTTTAGGCAGATAAAGGCGGACTCTCAAGCCGAAGATTTCTGTGCCGATATCGCGCAATTCCCCAATAACGAGCTGACATCCGTTTTCCTGTTTCATGATATCTTTCAGAGCCGAGGCTTGATTACAGTGTGGGAGCGCGTTAGATGGAACAAGCTGATCCGCACGGAGCCCATCCGTCGATTCAACATCAAATGCGAATCTCTTGACCGACGCAACGAAGATTTTATTCTGATGGCCCGACTGCTGTCGCATGAATTAAAGATTGCGCATATTGATGATATTGTTTACAATTACGTTCGGCATTCAAATTCATTAACTAATATTACCATACGCCAAGCCATTATATCGGATTATCATCTTATGCAGTTCTTCCTTGGCGAATTTAGCATCGATGATATTCAATCGTTCGTAAATTATGCAATTTTCAAGATGTTTGCCATTGATGCTCTATCCGCGCAAGAGATTGCAGGATTGCTCGCCGATGAAAAAATTGGTC
>CAZEST010000089.1:0-7240 GCA_964514745.1 uncultured Alistipes sp. | reverse complement strand
AAGCGGGAGAAGATGGAGGCGAGGATGTCGGGGGTGGTGAGGGTGCCGGTGATGGAGGAGAGGTGGTGGATGGTGGCACGGAGGTCTTGGGCGATGAGGTCGCCTGGGAGGTCGGTTTGGAGGCCGGCAATCACGGCAGCCGTTGATTCGGCGGCGGCTTTGAGGGCTTGTGCGTGGCGGAGGTTGGTTACGAGGATTGTATCCTCGTCGGTGTTGCCTCGGAGTTGATCGGCGAGGGCCGTAAGGGTATCAAGTAATCGTTGATGGCCTTGGCCGGTCTTGGTTGAGAATGGTATAGTTGCAAATGGTTTGGCAACTGCCTCGTCGTTACTGACTTGTGTAGAAATATCAGCGGTGCAGAGGTCGGCTTTGTTGAGCAGGAGGATTACGGGAGCATCGTTTTCCTTGTCAACAGCAGGGGCTTCTGTCGGCTGCGAGGCGTCGACTACGGAGATTACGATTGCTGCTCTGGAGCGAGCCTGAAGGGAGCGCTCGATGCCGAGGGCTTCGATGGGGTCGGCGGTGTCGCGGATGCCGGCGGTGTCGATAAAGCGGAAGAGGTAGTCGCCGATTTCCAGGGTATCTTCGATGGTGTCGCGGGTAGTGCCGTGTATATCAGATACGATGGCGCGATCTTCGCCCAGCAGGAGGTTCAGCAGGGAAGATTTTCCGGCATTTGTCGGCCCGATAATTGCTACCGGTATTCCATCCTTTATAGCAGTTCCGGCCGAGAACGAACGATATAGGCGAGAAACTTCGCTGTGGATTTCCGAGGCGATATCGCGCAAGCGTCGGCGCGATGCGAATTCAACTTCTTCTTCCGAGAAATCTAATTCGAGTTCTAATAGAGAGGCTAATTCGAGGAGCTGGTCGCGCAGCTGATTCAGTCGGGCGGAGAAGGCGCCTTTCATCTGCGAAGCGGCCAGGCGGTGGGCAGCACGCGAGTTGGAGGCTATCACATCGGCTACAGCCTCGGCCTGCGCCAGGTCCATCTTGCCGTTGGCAAACGCACGGCGAGTAAATTCGCCGGGTTCTGCCAGGCGCGATCCGTGGAGGTTGAGCAGTTCAAGCAAACGCCGCTGTACGTAGCGCGACCCGTGGACCGACAATTCAACAACGTCCTCACCGGTAAACGAGGCCGGTCCGCGGAATATGGTGGCTACTGCCTCATCGAGCAGTTCGCCGTTGCGCTCCGTATCGATAATGCGGCCGAAGCGCACCGTGTTGGCCGGCTGATCAATCAGCGCCCTACCCTTCCAGATTTCGTTGGCAATCGCAATGGCCTTGGGCCCACTAATTCGTATAACAGCAATACCTCCAACGCCCGGAGCCGTTGAGATAGCGCAAATCGTATCATTTGAATTAATGACATTAGCCATATGGTCAGTTTGGGTAACAGCGTTGCTTTTCATGACCACAAAGTTACTGATTTTTGAGAAAACTTCCGTAAATTTGCAGTTGATTTAGTCCAACGCTGTCAACTTCATGTCACATACTGCTACATCTACTACCGAAGAAAATCAACGATTCACCGACCTCGCGGAAATGCCAATCGGCCGCCTGCTTTGGCAATATAGCATTCCGTCGGTAGTCGGGATGCTGGTTATGCAGCTATATAACATTATTGACCGCATCGTTATCGGCCAGGTTGTGGGCCCCAAGGCTATCGCCGGTTTAGCCATCACCTTCCCGGTGATGAATATTGCTACGGCGCTTGGCGTACTGATTGGAGCCGGAGCAACCGCTCGCATCAGTCTCTATCTGGGAGCCGGCAACATCAATGCTGCCCGGCGCATCTTAGGCAACTCCTTGGTGATGACCCTCTCTATCGGCATCGTCTATATCGGTCTGTTCGCCATCTTCCTCAACCCAATTCTGCAACTTTTCGGCGCCGACGAGCAAACCCTCCCCTACGCTCGCGACTTCATGCTCTATATCCTACCCGGCCTGTTGATGACCAACCTCACCTACTCCTTCAACAACATGATGCGCGCCACGGGCTACCCCTCGCGAGCAATGATTACCATGTTTATCGGAGCCGGCATCAACATTCTGTTGGCCCCAACCTTCGTCTACTTCTTCCAGTGGGGCATCAAGGGGGTAGCTATCGCCAGCGACATCGCCATGACCATCTCAATGATCTTCGTCATGAGCCACTTCTGCAGCAAAAAAAACGGGCCGGTTATCTTCACCGCCGGCACCTATCGCCTATCTCGCTCCCTCATATGGGGCATAATCGGCATCGGAGCCGCCCCATCCATCATCAACATAGCCTCCTGCCTGATTAACATCTTCATCAACAACTCGCTGAAACAATTCGGAGGCTACGAAGCTATAGCCGCCTCCGGCATCTTCGTAACCTATACATCCATGTTAACCTGCATCGTACTGGGCATTTGCCAAGGGATGCAGCCGATAGCCGGCTACAACTACGGCAACGGCAATCGCCGGCGAGTAAGGAAAGTACTACTGCTGGCTACGTCAGCCGCCAGCCTGGTAACCATTGTCGGATGGTTCTTCGGTATTACCACTCCCGAATTTATCGCCCGAGCATTTGTCAGCGATGCCAATCTCGTTCGCTTTACCGGCCATGCTCTATCAACGGCCATGATGTTCTTCTTCGTAGTAGGCTTCCAGGTAATTGCAACTACTTATTTCCAATCAATCGGCAAGGTCAGCACATCCATCTTCCTAAGCCTTGTTCGCCAAGTAATCTTTCTGCTGCCCCTGCTGATGTTGCTCCCTCGATTCTTCGGACTTGACGGCATATGGCTAACCTTCCCCGTTTCAGACATCCTCGCCACCATCGTATCCCTCTACCTCGTCATCAAGTCGCTCCGCAACATACAGTAGCCGCCACCCCTCCCCCATCAAAGCACACCTATATAGCAAAACAAGCCGATAATCATTTTGACTATCAGCTTGTTACCTAGTACCCAGACCCGGGCTCGAACCGGGATGGATTGCTCCACTGGTGTTTGAGACCAGCGCGTCTACCGATTCCGCCATCTGGGCTTTTTCAAGGGAAGATTCCCTTCGGTAGAAGTTAGGGAATCATGCCATGCATTGCGCCGCCTAAGCGACTTTTGCGATGCAAAGTTAATAAGTTTTTATCGTTTGCGCAACTTTTTGTCACGAAAGTTTACATTTCCGACATATAATTGAGCTCATCGGGCCGCCTCAGATGCAAATTTGCGGCCCACAGCCCAAGGCGTTACCGCGTCAGTACGATATTCTTATCCGATGCTATGCGGCGCATGTTAAGGATAGCGTAGCGCATACGCCCCAATGCCGTATTGATTGACACACCGGTTGCCTCGGCGATCTCCTTAAACGACATATTACGGTAAAAGCGCATATCCAGCACTTCTCGCTGGCTGTCGGGCAGCGATTCCATGATGCGCTTCACGTCGGTATGGATTTGAGAAGTAACGAGCAGATCCTCGATATTCTCCTCCGAAAGGTCGCGACGATTCAGCACGTCGGCCTCCTCCTGGTCAGCCGAGATGGTATTCTCGCTCTTGGCCTGGCGAAACGTATCGATGATTAGGTTGTGAGCTATACGGGTAATCCACGCAGAGAACTTGCCCGAATCGGTGTATCGTCCCTGCTTAATAGTAGTGATAGCCTTTACGAAAGTCTCCTGAAAGATATCGTCAGCAACATCCTTGTTCTTTACGATGTTGAAGATATAATTGAAAACTCGGTTTTCATGCCTATGCAACAGGGTATCGAAAGCTTCATTGTCACCGTTTGCATAAGCTACTACCAACATTTCGTCGGTAAGCCGATTAATAGTTTGCATCTGTATAAAAATATTAGTTAAGTAGAGGTATCGTCTATAGGCTATATATTTTTATGGTGAATAGTTATGGTTGAATAATTGATTTTTAGTTCATTGGCGCAAAATTATGCAGAATTTTCCATACGACAAAAAATAGCAGCTCATATTTAACAAATTTTTAATATTTATTTGCATTTTCGCAAACAATATCCCCCAATAGCATATCGTTATGCCCGGTTGATAGGCCTCAACAAACGCTATTTTCGCATCCATTGAATAATATTTCGCCATGTAATTAATAATAAATGAGAGCTTAAGACGTTATTATTTTGAAACGTCTCTCAAACTTATTTAGCCTGCCTATGAAGATAAACTCTACTCCGTTAATTCTGCCCGAAACAAAAAATTCCAATGCACGTCAGCGCAAAGCCCAGAGTTTGTCGCCTCGTCGATCAACAATAATGATGCTTCGTCAGTTTGCTCGTGCCTATAGTTGCGCTACCACCCTGCCGGCCGCCTTAGGCTCAATGATAGCCAACTAAAGAGAATAACTTTTTGACAGCCGACTCAAGCGAAAGCCAATCCTTAAGCCGTTAAAATATGCTTAATCAGTTGCATTTTGTCGCTTAAAAAGCTCAATTCGGCGCATACATCGAAAAATATTAGAATTTTATCCCCCGATTGTTGCATTTTCGGGGGATTTTTTTGTAAATTTGCCATCTCTCTTGGTCGCAAGTACCAGATTTTAACCCGGTAACCTTCCGAAGGTCGGGTTAACATAACCAACCTAACTCTACTTTGACACTATTTTCAATAAATTGGTATGAAGAGAAAATTACTCGCGATGGCTGTTGCCGCGTTGACAGTAGCTTCAGCGTCAGCAGTCCCGGCTAAACGTCTGGTAAAGACGGTTACCCAGCCTGACGGCACTACCTTGACTGTTACCCAAATGGGTGACGAGCGTTTTCACGCCTTTGTTACATCCGATGGCTTAACCGTCGACTTCACGCCCGAAGGTTACGCCGTATACCGCGCTACCGATGGCACTACCGCTGTTTATGCCCACGAGCTCAGTCAGCGTACAGCCGACGAGAAATCGTTTATTGCAGCAAAGTCTACATCGCTGACCTTCCAGGCAAACCGCGCCGCATCGCCTCGTTATCAGGCTATGCTCGATAACAACACCGGAGCCAACGTAAAGATGGTCAACAATCAAGGTCGCATCAGCATCGAGCACCAAGATTCTCAGGTACCTCACTCAGGTGTAGCCAAAGTGCCCATTCTATTGGTAGAGTACACCGACATCAAGTTTAAGGACTCCGATCCTAAGACAACCTTCGAACAATTCTTCGCCGGAACGGAAGGCGTTAGCGCCCATCAGTATTTTTACGAAATGTCGCAAGGCCAGTACGACCCCCAATTCGACGTTTACGGCCCCTATACGCTGTCGAAAAACCGTAAATACTACGGTGGTAGCGACTACTACGGCAACGACGAAAAGCCCGGACAGATGGTAAAAGAAGCTGTCCAGCTGGCTAATTCAGAAGTTGACTTCTCGCAATACGACAACGACGGCGACGGCAACTGCGACGTAATGATCGTGCTCTACGCAGGCGTTGGACAAGCATCCTCAGGCGTTACATCAGCCGTATGGCCCTGCCAGTGGACACTTAGCGACTCAGGCGCAGGCGCAATTACCTGCGACGGCGTTACCATCAACGACTTCGCCGTATTCAACGAACTAAACGGTTCCAATTCGAGCAAAATCGACGGTATCGGCACATTCTGCCACGAGTTCTCTCACTGCCTCGGTCTGCCCGACTTCTACGAGACAACCTACTCCCACGGCTACTACGGCATGAACGAATGGTCGCTGCTCGACTACGGTTGCTATAACAACGACGGATATACCCCGGTTGGCTACACTGCCTACGAAAAAGCATTCATGGGTTGGCTGAACTTAACCGAAGGCGTTTCCAACACCCAGTACACTCTACCCGTTCTGAACAATGCCGACGACCCCCAGAACTTCGCCGTTGTACTCGTTAACTCCAAGGACCAGAACGAATACTTCATCTTCGAAAGCCGCGACCAACAAGGTTGGGACCAATACATGTCGGACAAAGGCATGCTGATTACCCACGTTACATATAACGCCAGTGCTTGGAACAACAATACCGTTAACAACTCCTCTCTGCAGCGCATGACCGTCGTGCCGGCCGACAACAAGCTGACCGAGTCAACCAACTCTGCCGACCTTTGGCCTAAGAGTTACGCTACCGAGTTCACTAATACCTCAACCCCCGCAGCAAAGACCAACACCGGTTCATACTTGAGCCGCCCCATTACAGAAATTACTCGCGACGCATCTACCGGCGCGGTTACGTTCTGGCTCGAAAAGGAACCTATTCCTACGCTCAGCGCTCCAACCATTAACGACACCGAAGTCAACGAACAAGGCAGCTTCACAGCATCGTGGGAACCCGTAACCGCTGAAGACACCGACGTTACCTACACCATGCAAGTTTGGCCTAAGAACTCATCGATGCCCGCACCCGAACTCTGGTCGGACTTCGCAAACGGCAATCCCGGCAACGTTACTTGGACAACCACCGGCTACGCCAAGACCTATGGCACATACGTTCTGCTCGGCACCGCATCGCAGGAAGGCGCTCTGACCTCAACAGAGAAATTAGCCCCTGAAAACGGCGTTATCTCAATCGTTGCAAACGCCAGATCCTACGGCTCCGACACCGGTTGCACACTGGTTTTGTCGCTCCTGGATAGCAACGGCAATACGGTTGCATCCTCCGATCAAAGCGTAACATCAACCGCCGGCTACGTATCTTGCGCATTTAGCGGCCTGGACGAGTCTCAGAGCTACAGCGTCAAATTTGCTAATAGCGGTTCTAAGAAGCGTATATCCGTTTACAGCATCATGGCCTTTGCAGGCGACTACTCCGGCCAAGAAGCTGAAGTTTACGACGCTGCTCTCAGCGAACTCTCCAGCGCAGCAACAGCACCCGCTCGCGAGCCAAGCGTAGAGACCGTAGGCGAACGCATCACCATTACCGGCATCACCGATACCAGCTATACAATCTCCAACCTGGAAGGCGACTGCTACCGCTTCCGCGTAAAGGCAGTGCCCGTTGACGACACTAAGGCTTACGAATCAGCCTGGTCAACCACTACCGAAGTAACCTTCTCACGTTCTGGCATCTCCGACATCGTCAGCGAACAGCCCCAAGCTGCATGGCTGATTGTTAACGGCCAGCTCGTAGCTACTCCCGGAGCACGCCTCTACTCAGTTTCCGGCACAGAAATCAAGGCCCTCTCAGCCGGCCGCTTCGCTCCCGCTCCCGGTGCTTACATCCTTGTAACTCCCGGCTGCCGCCCCGCTAAGATTGTTCTCTAAAGTAACATACCCCTATTTCCTAATCGCCCCCGACACCAACA
>CAZEST010000088.1:0-7513 GCA_964514745.1 uncultured Alistipes sp. | reverse complement strand
GTTTTAGTTACTAGTATAATCACGAGAGGAGGCTCCAATCGCCTCCTCTTTTTTTGTGTTTTGGGGAAATCTAATTTTATGGGGGGATGGTAATGTCTCACACAGATTACACAGAAACCGGATGGAATCTGTGAGAGATTATTTCTCATGGCTTGCTTGGAAACCGCGGCGAGGGGGAATGGGGGCAGCGCCTGGTGGCAGCGAGAGCCGGAGGGAGGGGGTTAGCGGGAGAAGAGGCGGGCGACGAGGTCGGGGCGGTGGAGCCGACGGAGGGAGTTGGTGATGGGGATGCGGTAGGCACGGTCGTACCAGAAGAAGTATTGGCGCTGGGCGAGCTTTTCTTCGGGGGTGATGGCGGTGAAGATTTTTTCGAGGGTATAGGGGTGGTAACCGCTATAATAGATTTCCGTGGCGAGCGTCATCGGTGTGGGGGTGAAGTCCTGCACCTGCTCCAGGTGGAAGTCGAGGCGCTTGGTCTTGACGGCCAGCTCCGCCATATCAATTTCGTGGCATCCGGGGTGGGATGAGATAAAGTAGGGAATCAGTTGCTGACGCAGGTTGTTCTGACGATTTATGCGGTCAAACAGCTGCTTGAATTCCTCAAACAGGCTGAACGACGGCTTGCGCATGATATTCAGTACGCTGTCTTCGGTGTGCTCCGGGGCCACTTTCAGTCGACCGCTGACATGCTTGGTAATCAATTCCTCATTGAAACGGCGCGCCGAGGCGTCGGTTTCGGGGTTGCCCGTGCGGTGCATCGAGAGGTCGTAGCGCACACCGCTACCGATAAACGATTTCTTTACCCCCGGCAGGGCATCAACCGCATGGTATATGTCGAGCAGCGGACGATGGTCGTTGTTGAGGTTGGGGCACGGTTTGGGATGAAGGCAGCTAGGCCGGAGGCATTTCTCGCAGATGCTCTTGTCGCGCCCGCCCATGGCATACATATTAGCCGACGGGCCCCCCAGGTCGGAGATATATCCCTTGAATCCCGGCATAGCAACAACCTGCTTGGCCTCGCGCATAATCGACTGCTTGGAACGCGAGGCGATGAACTTACCCTGATGGGCCGAAATCGTGCAGAATGCGCAGCCTCCGAAGCAACCACGATGGAGGTTGATCGAGAAACGAATCATGTCGAAGGCCGGAATACGCTTGCCGAGGTAGCGCGGATGGGGCAGACGGGTGTAGGCCAGGTCGAACGAGCGGTCAATCTGCTCGGTGGTCATCGGTGGACACATAGGGTTAACCCTTACAACACGCTTGCTGTCGACCTGCTGCCAAAGCGTGGCACCGGTGAAGCGGTTGCTCTGCTGCTCGATATGCTTGAAGTTGGCCGATTGGAGTTTCTTGTCGCGACGGCAATCGTCCCACGAATTCAGAACGATATGTTCGCCGCATTGCTGCAGTTCCGCCTGCATTTCCTCAGGAGAGGCAAACATAACGGTCTGCGGCACGTCGCGAATCTCCGCAATAGTTTGGCCATCGGCCAGTCGGCGTGCAACCTCCAGCATCGGCAGTTCGCCCATACCGTAAACAATCATGTCGGCCGGAGAATCAACGAGGATTGACGGGCGCAGACGGTCCTGCCAGTAGTCGTAGTGCGACAAACGGCGTAGCGAGGCCTCGATGCCACCGGCGATAATAGGTACGTCGGGGTAGAGATCGCGCAGAATCTTCGAGTAGACAATCGTTGGGTAGTCGGGGCGCATGCCGTGGCGACCATCCGGCGTGTAGGCATCGTCGCTGCGTCGGCGACGTGCTGCCGTATAATGGTTGACCATAGAATCCATCGCACCGGCCGACACACCGAAAAACAGCCGTGGCCGGCCGAACTTGCGGAAGTCGCGCAGGTCGTCCTGCCAGTTGGGTTGCGGCACGATAGCCACCTTGTAGCCTCCAACTTCCATCAGTGTGCGCCCGATAACGGCGGCAGCGAATGAGGGGTGGTCGACATAGGCATCCCCCGAGAAGATTACAACGTCGACCTCCTCCCAGCCTCGTGCTTTCATCTCCTTAACGGAGGTAGGCAGCCAGTCGGTTACGGGGCGGCGAGGATAGTCAATCACCTCCCCACCAACATGCTTGGCCGGGGCTGACGGCTTGGCAACGGGAGCTTTGCCTTTAGGTGCCGGGGCTTTGCCCTTTGCATTGGGCGTTTTATCCTTGGGGGTAGGGGCAGCTTTATGTCGTGGATTCTTAATCATAGTAGTAGGGCGGAAAGGGGCGGATTAGCTGAGCGATTGCTCCAGGTTCTCCATCTTGAGAATCTCATCGCGCAAGCGGGCAGCTTCCATAAATTCCATCTTCTTGGCAGCCTCCATCATCTCGCCACGCAGACGAGTAATATGGCGCTGCAATTCGGCTTTGCTCATATATTGAATAACCGGGTCGGCAGCGATGTCGATGGCCGGCTGGTATTCGTTGGCATACGGGATGACCTTCGCGGCCTGGGTAGCGGCGGCATGGTGCTTGTTGGCACCGCGTTGCGGCGATTGAGCCGGCAGGAGGTCATCGGAGTCCATCCCAACCAGGGCGTTGCGCGTCTTGACGATAGCTTGGGGCGTAATGCCGTGGGCCTCGTTGTAGGCAAGCTGCTTTTCGCGACGGCGGCGCGTGTCCTCGATGGTCATTCGCATCGAGTCGGTAATCTTGTCGGCATACATGATAACCGTGCCGTTCAGATTACGGGCCGCACGGCCCACGGTCTGCGTCAGCGAGCGGTGCGAACGGAGGAAGCCCTCCTTGTCGGCATCCATAATAGCAACCAGCGACACCTCCGGCAGGTCAAGTCCCTCGCGCAGCAGGTTTACGCCGATCAGTACGTCGTAAACGCCGGCCCGCAGGTCGTCGAGAATCTTGATGCGGTCGAGGGTATCGACATCCGAATGGATATAGGCCGTCTTGATTTTCAGCTTGAGAAAATAGTCGTTGAGTTCCTCCGCCATGCGCTTTGTCAGCGTCGTAACCAGCACACGCTCGTTGCGTTCGCGGCGCAGTTCAATCTGCTCCAGAAGGTGGTCGATTTGGTGCTGAGTTGGTTCAACGTCGATAACCGGGTCGAGCAATCCGGTAGGACGGATTACCTGCTCAACCACTACGCCTTCGCTCTTCTCCAACTCATAGTCGGCCGGAGTAGCACTGACGTAGAGCACCTGCCCCGTAAGTTTTTCGAACTCTTCGAAACGCAGGGGGCGGTTATCGAGGGCCGACTGCAGGCGGAATCCGTAGTCAACCAGGTTCTGCTTACGCGAGAGGTCGCCGCCATACATGGCGCGAATCTGCGGCACCGTAACGTGGCTCTCGTCGATAATCGTCAGGAAATCCTTCGGGAAATAGTCGAGCAGGCAGAACGGACGCATATCCGGCTTACGGCCATCGAAATAGCGGCTGTAGTTTTCGATACCGGGGCAATGGCCAATTTCGCGAATCATCTCGATATCGTAGGTGGTGCGCTCGTAGAGGCGCTTGGCCTCCAGCAGTTTTGCCTCCTTGTTGAAGAATTCAACCTGCTCGCCGAGGTCCAGCTCCATCTGGGCCAGGGCCGAAGCCTGGCGCTCCTTGGAGGTAACGAACAGGTTGGCAGGATAGATTTTGAAGCAATCGTGGGAGCCCAAGGGCGTGTTGTCCAGGGGGTGGAGCGTAGAGATAGATTCTATTTCGTCGCCCCAAAAGACCACGCGCAAAATAATTTCTTCGTAGGCAAGGCGAATATCAACGGTGTCGCCCTTTACGCGGAAGTTGCCGCGGTTGAGCTCCACTTCGTTGCGGCTGTAGAGCGAGCCGGCCAACTGGCGGAGGAAGGCGTTGCGCGAGATGTGCTGGCCAACCTTAACGTCGATAACGTTGGAGTTGAAATCCTCCGGATTACCCATACCGAAGAGGCAGGAAACCGAACTGACAACGATAACGTCGCGACGGCCCGAGAGCAAGGCGGAGACCGTTGCAAGGCGGAGCTTCTCAATCTCGTCGTTGATTGAGAGGTCTTTCTCGATATATTTATCGACCGAAGGGATATAGGCCTCAGGCTGATAATAGTCGTAATAAGATACGAAATATTGAACGGAGTTCTCCGGGAAGAACTGCTTAAACTCGCTGTAAAGTTGGGCAGCGAGCGTCTTGTTATGGCTGAGAATAAGGGTTGGGCGCTTCACCTGCTGGATAACGTTAGCCATGGTGAACGTCTTGCCCGACCCGGTCACACCGAGCAATACCTGGGCCGGCAACCCCTCTTGCACTCCGGCAACAAGGTTTGCGATAGCTTCAGGCTGGTCGCCCGTAGGCTGGTATTGGGATGTTAACTTATAATCCATTTATCTCAGTCGGTCGGCAGCTTTGAGGAGTTTTTCGTCGTGGGTAATGCAGCGATGAGCAAGAATAGCAAATGCAGCAGCCCCGATCAGCAGGAGCAGGCTACCCATCCATTCAACTTGGCCGACTGCGTTGCCGGTGCCGTAAACCATCAGCACGGCGCAAACCGCCAGCACAACCATCAGCAGCAGCGACAACAAGGTCATGCGCTTTTGGCGACGAGTATCTTTGAAAGAGAAAATATTGATAACCAGCAAAGCAGCTGTCAGCAATCCAACAATCATAACGACAATATTGTCGGACGGCGTAATAACCATCGCGCCCTCTATGCAACCTGCACCGGCAGCCGCATCGAGGCTTAATTTAGCGGCCTCCGCGTTGTCAACAACCAATGTTGCCATAGGCAGAAAGCAGAACAAGGCAACGCAAATTGCCGAAACCAGCAACCAAACAGATTGCCAACGTTGTATAACCATAATTTCTTCTGTTTTTATGTTCAGTATGCAAATTTACGCAATTTCCGCCTAAAACCAAATAGAGTTGAGGCGGAATACACACGTTTCGTCTAGTAGCGAAGTGAGTAGAGCAGGGCGTCGGTGATTAGGGGAATGAGGTTGGGGGCAATGCCGAGGTGGGCGAGGGCAGGGGTGTCGGCTTTGATGTCGGCGATGAAACTGTCGATGCTCGACTTCGGGACGTTGCGGTCCTTAGGAATATTGCGGTCGGTAGGTGCGGCCGGTTCGACCGGGGCCGTGCGCGAAAGGATGCTGAGGCGATAGAAGTTCTGAGCCTCCGGGAAGTTGCCCGTGGCGAGCGAGAGGTGGCCCATGTTGAGGTAATCCTCCGGCATAGGGTCGAACTCCGTCAGGATACGTTCGTAATACTTGCGACTTTGGTCAAACTGCTTGTCCATCAGTAAGCTCCAGGCCAGCGGACGCAGTGCCTTGCCCGATTTCTCGTCGAGATAAAACGCTTTGTAGAAGGCCTTAATAGCCTCCGGATAGTGCTTTAAGGCGAGGTGGGCGCGGCCCATCGCCAGAGAGTTGAGGGGTTGGTCGGGGCGCAGTTCCTCCAGGCGCTCGCAGGCGGAGAGGGCAGAGGCATGCTTGCCGAGCAAAGTATAGCAACGCGCCAGGCGGCCTATGGTCCAAGCACTCTGATTGTCGAGCATATCGGCCTTCTCGAAGTAAGATAGGGCAGCGGAGGTTCGGCCTAACTTCATAAGTGCATGGCCTATTTTCTGATACAACGATGCCGACGGAGTAGAGATAGAATCAATTACTTCAAAAACGTCGAGCGCCTCGGTCCAATAGCCGTGGGTAAAATAGAACTCGGCAACCAGCGTCAGCAGCTCAGGTTCCTTAACGTCGTCAACGAGGGCCGGTACGGATGCAAGGTTTACGCAATTCATAAACGGATTGTAGAATTCACCCTTTCGGCGGAAAAGACGCGAGAAACGATAGAGATTCTGCACTTGTTTACGGATTATCTGCTTGCGATCGTCCAACGGGCGGTCTAGCGAGGCCGCTTTGAGGGCGTTGAACTGCTCGGTTTGTTGGTTCAGCTGATTTATTAATGCATCGCGTTGCACACCATGAATAGTGCTGAGCGATATCATCATAGAGTACATATCGCTGTCGCACAACGGGCCTAAGCCCTCAAACATTTCGGCAAGTTTCTGCAGGCCTCCATCGGCAAATTCGCTGCGTTCGCAATGGAACGGCACGAACCAGTTGGCAATCTCGTTGAAGAATGGGAATTGCTTCAGATGGGAGAAGGTGCCCATCATAACGTCGCCTCCTTCTTCTTGGATTTCGCTCATTTCCTTCAGTCGGTCGGTAATGCCGGATTGGTCGAGCATCTCCTGCCATTCGGGATTGTCCTCCATCTCCTCCGGCGAAATACGCTCCGGATTGTTAGACATCTTCCGCTCGAACTCCGGCCGCAACTTCATCATCTCCGGGACAATCTCGTCGCGAATCTTAGCGGTAATGCGGTCGGTGTCGCGTGTGCGGATCAGCTCCATGTAGGCCAGCTTGACATCCGACTTCCATCCGGGAAGCTCCCTGACGGCTGCAAAGCGGTCAGTCAGAGTTCGCGAGAAATGACGGTCGCGCCAACGGTGCATTACCATCAGCAAGCCAATCAAGGCTACGGCCGTAGTTTGTTCGGACCCGGTAGTATATAGGTCGCAAAGCAATTCCAATCGGCGAGGGTCGAAAAACTCCAAACCGCCCAGGACCAGTGCCCAGGTAAACAGTACATTGGCATGATTGGGCAGCACGTTGGTCGTCATGATCTCGCGCACCGCCTCCGCATCGGCTCTGGTCAGCGGGAAGGTAACCCATAGCAGGTTAAAGATTGAGCGCTCCATCAGTTCGCGCTCCGACGTCGTAGTAAGGTATTTCTGGGAATGCGTGCCTGAAGCAACGATGTCGAGGAGCGATTGCTCCGAACATTGTTTGCTGTAAAGTTGCAGCTGCGACGCAATCGTCTCCTGCGGACGCGTCTGTTGAAAGCGGAGCAGGTTGTAATATAGTGTAGGTTCCTCCTTGGCGGTATTGTTACGTTCAAGGCGGTCAGTGATAGTCAGGATAGTTTCGCCCAACTCGGCGGTCATCGTGTCGCGAGCAGGGTCCTCAGCTCCGGAGACTGCATATGAGAGCAGACGTTGATAAGACTGCTCAGCCTCGTTCAGTGCATCGGAAATTTCCCATGCCATATTTCCTTCAGAGAGGTTTCGGGCAAGGGCAAATGCATCGCGCAGTCGTGCATTGGCTACGCAATCTTTTATGTTGTCTTTAATCTCGGAAAAGATGGTCTTTTTCATGCAACGATTAATTTTTTTACAAAGATAACAAACAATATCGCAAACATCTTGCCAAAAATGTAGAAAAAAGTTTTTTCATGAAAAATGACCTCTCAAAATAGCAAAAAATATTTTTCATTTTTCTTTTTTTATTCAATTATTTAATGCTATATTTGCGGTGGTATTAGTCAGGAGTGGCTAAATATCTTAAAAACTGCCCTGAAATACTGCTATACAACAGAAATTTTTCAAACCTAAACGAGACCTTAATATTATAGGTTTAACCAATTCATACTTAAGTTATGGATATTAACAATATCATGAACACCCTGGAGGCAAAGCATCCAGGCGAAAAGGAGTACTTGCAAGCCGTACGCGAGGTCCTTTTGTCAG
>CAZEST010000087.1:2056-7678 GCA_964514745.1 uncultured Alistipes sp. | reverse complement strand
TCCCGACAGCCTTAGCATGTTTATCTTTAACCTTAAATCTAATACCATGAAAAAAACACAGTGCAAATATAGTAGTTGTACGAGTTGAACGTTATTAGTAATATGTTTGTTCAGAAAAAATAAAGAATTAAGTCTTTTTAACAAATAAAACAATTCTACCTCGTTAAAAATATCTATCTTTAGGGAAAATTATAAAATAGCTTACGGATTAAGAGTTTCATAACCCTCCAAATCCGCTTTGAACCACGGGCCGCCAAGCCGATCTGAACTTTTTTAATCTTACCAGTCAGTAACTTACAGAAGATTGGCTCGGCGTCCCACCAATTTTTTTAACGACATGAGAATCAGAATTCTTGTTATTGACGACGAGGAATCTTATTGTGAGATTCTAAAATATAACCTTGAGCGCGAGGGCTATGAAGTCGATACCGCCGAGTCTGCCGAGGATGCGTTGCACCTCGACCTTTCGCTGTATCAGTTAATGATTGTTGATATCATGATGGAGCGTCTGAGCGGATTTGACTTTGCAAAGCGCGTGCGCAATAATCAGGCAACCGAAAATATTCCGATTATCTTCTGCTCGGCCCTCAACGGCGAAGACGATACGGTTATGGGTCTGAATATGGGAGCCGACGATTATATTACCAAACCGTTCTCTATCGGCGAAATGATAGCCAGAGTAAGAGCCGTATTGCGTCGCTCGCAGGCATCTCAGCAGCTGGCCTACAATACCGCTCAAGGCAACTACGAACCCGACATTACGTTCAAGTCGCTTCGTATCGACCGCAATAACAAGATATGCTATATCGACGGTAAGGAGGTTGTCCTTACAAAGAAAGAATTCCAGCTTCTGTTGTTCTTCCTGACCCACCGCGAAAGAATTCATTCGCGCGATGAAATTATGGGACAAGTTTGGGGTAATCAGGAAGTGACGAATAGAGCTATTGATACAAATGTAACCCGCCTACGCCAGAAAATCGGAGCTTACGGCGAACATATCGTTACGCGATTGGGCTTCGGCTACGGCTTTAAGGCCGAAATATAGTCGGCAGTGGCGCGGATAGAACGTTAGCGCGTGTGTATAGAAAACGTTTGAAATACCAGCTCAAGAGTTTCATGCTCTCCGTTATCTGCTTATGGATGATGGTTGGCTTGTTCGCTGCGCTGGAGTATAGCAACTTCAAGCGTTATCGTCGCGATATGATTGCGAGCAGCGTAGACCTGGCCGTAACCAATATCCTCAATGGATTGAACGAAGGGCGCGATATGAGGCCCTACCTGAATTTCCTTGAGCGTTACCTTGATGACTCTCCGCTGGAGGAGATGAGCATGGCCATCTACGACAATAATAGTGGCAAGTTGCTCTATTCTCGTGGTAAATTGTTCTCGGAGGTGCCCAAGGAGATTGACGATGCCGAACCTGTACAGTTAGTTGACGGAACGATATCGTTGCGCTTGTATGACGTAAAGCTTAGCGACGGCACGAAGATATTCATCTATGACCAGGGTGCGTCAACCGATGGTACGATTGTAATTCATACGTATTTGCCCCACAATGTAATCGTAGACCAACTGTTGTCGGTTGGCTATACGTTCTGGCTTATCGTAATAATAGTATTGATAGCCGGAACGATTGTTGCATGGATTTTTACCGCCCACCAAGCAAAGAATATAACGCTTCTGCAGGATTTTGCCTCGCGTGCGGCTAACGACCGCGACTTTATTCCGATGGGGGATTTTCCCTCCGACGAAATCGGCGACATTTCGCGCCAGATTGTAGCTATCTATAATGCAAGAATGCAAGCCAATGTGCGCCGCGAACGCGAGCACGTAATTGCCTTGAAAGCTACCGAGGAGAAGAACCTGATGAAGCGCCGAATGACCAACAATATCTCCCACGAGCTGAAGACGCCGATTGGCATAGTGCGTTCCTACTTGGAAACAATCCTATCAACCCCCGATATGAGTGAGGCCGATAAGCAACATTTCCTTACGAAAGCTAAGGATAATGTTGATAGATTGGTCCTGATGCTGGAAGAATTGTCGACGATTACGCGCCTGGAAGAGTCGCGCGACAATATCCAGATTTCCGACATCGACTTCCATGACTTTGTCTTTTCAATCGCTGAGGATTTTCTCCAGGGAGGTATGTTAGGAGAATTCGACTTTACTTATAATATCCCATTGGATTGCCATATCTATGGCAACGGCGAATTGCTGACGACCGTCTTGCATAACTTGGCAAAAAATGCTGTAAAATATTCTCAAGGTACGCAAATAGGTATCTCCTTGCTCGGACGTAATGAGAATTACTTTACATTCTCCTTCTACGATAACGGCACCGGGGTAGGCGAGGAGCATCTGCCTCATCTGTTCGACCGCTTCTATCGCATTGATAGCGGACGTTCGCGTAAGGTTGGCGGTTCCGGATTGGGCTTGCCGATTGTTAAGGGGGCTGTCAACACGATGGGCGGTAGCATTACGGTGCGCAATCGCCATGGCGGAGGCTTGGAGTTCGTCTTTACGTTGCGCAGAGTAAAACCTGCAGAGAATATCTCCGAATCGTAATAAAACGGGTAGCTTCGCGTTATATATAATAATGAGTAGACGCAACGTCGCTCCATTACGAATTATTGAATTAATTTCAGACAATCATAGATAATCATAGATGACGAGGCCCGGTGCTCCGAAATTGTGGTGGCTATTGGTTGCGGTAGCTTTTGTGGCTATCGCAATTACGTCGTGCTCTCCCAAGAAGAACAATGCGGCAACCCGTAGGTATCAAGCGTTTATCACCAGATATAATATATATTACAACGGCGATAAACACTATCAGGAGACGCTGAAAGATATGGAGAGCAGCTACGAAGACGACTATACATCGTTAGTGCTCATTCATCCTGCCGTTGCCAAATCCAATTCTAAATTGCCCCAGCCTAAGGGGGATTTTACCCGTTCGATAGAGAAAGCTCAGAAAGCTATTCAGTTGCGATCTATCAAGAAGCGCCCGAAAAAGCAGGCCGGCAAAGCCTCGGATCCCGCCTATAAAGAATGGCTAAAGCGCGAAGAATATAACCCCTTCCTGCATAATGCATGGATGATGATGGGTCGAAGCCAGTATCTTAACGGCGATTTTCTGGGAGCTGCGGCTACGTTCTTCTATATTTCGCGCCATTTCTCATGGTTGCCCCAGACGGTAACCGAGGCAAAACTATGGGAAGCTCGCTCCTACCTGGCAATGGATTGGGCCTTTGAAGCGGAAACGATTTTGCGTCGCATAAAGCCTGATAAAGAGCTGGATAGCTCTACGCTGAAGGGACTCTATTATACAGCAGAGGCCGATTTGAATATCAAGCAGCAGAATTGGGCCGAGGCAGCCGATATGCTGCGTCAGGCACTGCCGTATGTTTCAAAGAGCCAGAAAATCCGCCTAAACTTCTTGCTTGGCCAGCTATATGCTCGCGCCGGCAATAAGCAAAAGGCCTACGATGCATTTAAGGCCGCCGGCAATAATTCCTCGGCAACGTATCGCACCAAGTTTAATGCCCGAATCCAGCAGAGCGAGGTGTTTACAGGCGAAGATATCTCGAAGGAGGTTAATTCGCTTAAGCGTATGACGCGCTACGACCGCAACAAGGAGTATCTCGACCAGATTTATTATGCTATCGGTAATCTCTATCTGTCGCGCCGCGACACAACGAAGGCTATTGACAACTATGAGTTGGCCGTTGAAAAATCAACTCGTTCGGGCATTAATAAGGCGATGGCCCAGTTAACCCTCGGCGGACTTTACTACGACCGACAACTCTATGCCAAAGCGCAGCCTTGCTATTCAGAAGCGGTAGCGGTAATCCCAACAACATATCCCAACTATGCGATGCTGAAGCGCCGCAGCGACGTGCTCGACGAACTGGCCGTTTACTCGCAGAACGTAGAGCTGCAGGATTCGCTCTTGCGACTGGCTGCCATGACGCCTGAACAGCAGTTGAAGGTCATTAATAAGATTATTGATGAACTAAAGGAGAAAGAGAAAAAGGAGGCTGAGGAAGCCGCTATGCAGGAATATATGGCCAACAAGGAGAACAATAATACCTTGACCGACCAGAATACGCAGACATTCACGATGAATACCGGCGATGATTCCTGGTATTTCTATAATACAGCAACCAAAAATGCCGGTAAGACCGACTTCCAAAAGAAGTGGGGTAACCGCAAATTGGAGGATGATTGGCGCCGCAGAAATAAGCAGACGTTTAGTTTCAATGACTTCGGCTCCGACGCAAATGGCGAAGAGGCCGCTGGCGAGGAAACCGCAGCAACGGATTCCGTAGCAGCCGACACGCCTCAAGATCAGGAGGCTCTGCAACGCGAGTCGGATCCCCACTTCCCGGAATATTACTTGAAACAGATTCCGCAGACGGATCAAGAGAAACAGACGGCCAACGATATTATTCAAGAGGGATTATACAATATGGGTGTAATCCTGAAGGATAAGATGGAGGATTTCGGTTCGGCGGAAACGGAATTTGAGACCTTGCTCCGTCGCTACCCCGACAATATCTATCGCCTGGATACGTATTATAATCTCTACCTAATGTATATGCGTATCGGCGACGTTGCCAAGGCTGAAAAGTATCGACAACTGATTCTTTCGGACTTTGCCGAATCTAAGTATGGCATAGCCCTGCAGGATCCTGACTATATCGGCTCTTTGCGTCGTATGCAGCAAGTTGAGGGCCAGCTTTACGACCAGGCTCTGGAGGCTTATCTCAACAACGACAATGGTTTGGTTCATGGATATTACAAGAAGATGAGCAACGACTATCCGTTGAGCAAGCTGATGCCGAAGTTTATGTTCATCGAGGCGTTGGCCTATGTTACCGATAAGAAGCCGGAGCAGTTTAAGAATACGTTGATGACCATGTTGGAACGCTATCCCGATACGGACCTTACGGAGTATGCTTCGGCTTACCTGAAGGGCCTGGCTCAGGGACGTAAGTTGCAGCAGGGAGGCTCGAATATGCGTGGCATGATTTGGGATACCCGATTGAGCAATGATTCAACGGCTCAGCATACGGATTCGCTCTCCTTTGAGCTCGACCCCAACAAGAAGCAGTTGCTGATCCTGCTCTTCCCGACCGATGAGATTAACCAGAATGCCTTGCTCTTCGAGATTGCGCGTCACAACTTCTCCTCGTTTGTTGTGAAAGATTTTGACCTCGAACAAATGAACTTTGGACGCCTCGGACTCCTTATAATAAAAGGATTCGAGAATGTCAACGAGATAAACCATTACCTCAAGGTTATGTACGCTTCCGAGCAGTTGAATCTGCCGGAGCAGGTACGCCCGGTAGTGATTTCGGAGAAGAACTTCGACACGCTGCTGAAGGGTGGCGGCTCATTTGACGAGTATTTCCGCTATATGGAGGATAAGATGTATAATGATACGCAGGAGCGTGTCCTTCCGGCGGAATTCTATGAGCATGAACCGGAGGCTGAGGCAAAACCGGAGGCTGAGGCAAATGGGAGCAATGGGACTAATAGGACTAATGAGACTAATGACGAAGCGCTTCAAGAGCCGGAGATTCCGGCGGAAGCTCCTGCTGAAGCCCCTGTTGAAGC
>CAZEST010000087.1:0-1956 GCA_964514745.1 uncultured Alistipes sp. | reverse complement strand
CCTGTTGAAGCTCCGGTTGAGGCACCTGCTGAAAAGCCGGCAGAGGCCCCTGTTGAGGCTCCGGTTGAGAAGCCCGCGGAGTCTCCGGTGGCTCCCGAACAAACTAAGCCTGTGCTCCCCGAATATCCGGAGGGCTCTGAAGGCGATGACCCATTATTTGATTAACGAAGATGAGCGATTACAACATTCTTTGGGCCGATGACGAAATAGACCTGCTGAAGCCCCATATCCTCTTCCTTAAATCGAAGGGGTATGAGCCTGTGACGGTTAATAATGGCCGTGATGCTTTGGAATTGGTTGAGTCACGGACGTTTGACTTGGTGATTCTCGACGAGAATATGCCGGGCTTGACCGGATTGGAAACGTTGCAGCGCATTAAGGAGATTTCTCCGCAAACTCCGGTAATAATGATTACCAAGAGCGAGGAGGAGAATATCATGGACCAGGCTGTCGGGAACAAGATTGCCGACTACCTGATTAAGCCGGTCAATCCTATGCAGATACTGATGTCGATAAAGCGCAATCTGCATGGCGATAAACTGGTGAGCGAAACCGCTACGGATGCCTATCGCCGAGAATTCCCGGAAATTTCGCGCATGATTAACGATGCATCGACTATCGAGGATTGGTATGCAACTTACGAGAAGCTTACCGGCTGGGAACTCCGATTGGCTTCGGCTGACACCAATATGGATGAATTGCTCCGTATGCAGAAGACGGAGGCTGATTCGGAATTTTATAAGTTCGTAAAGCGCAATTATGAGGATTGGGTAACTACCGATTCTCATCCTCTGATGTCGCCACACGTGTTTAAATCAACTATTTTCCCCTGCTTGGACAAGGGCGAGAAACTGTTCTTTATCGTTATTGATAATTTCCGTCTTGACCTCTGGCTCTCAATAAAGCCTCTGTTGGCCGATTATTTTACGTTTGAGGAATCGCTTTATACGTCAATCCTGCCTACTGCAACCCAGTATGCACGCAATGCAATCTTCTCCGGACTGATGCCGATGGACATTTCGAAAATGTTCCCCGACCTATGGGTCGATGAGGAGGAAGACGAAGGGAAGAATCTCAACGAGAGTGAACTGGTAGCAACGCAGTTCGACCGATATCGCCGTCATTGCAAGTTTTCTTACAACAAGGTTAATGACTCGGCCGGTGGCGAAAAATTGTTGCGCGAGTTTGCGAATTTGAAGCAGAACGACCTAAATATTATCGTGCTGAACTTCATCGATATGCTTTCGCACGCTCGTACGGAGAGCAAGATGATTCGAGAACTGGCTCGTACGGATGCTGCTTATCGGTCGTTGGCCGAATCGTGGTTCCGCCATTCGTCGGCGCTGGAGCTGTTTAAGCTGATATCGCAGTCGGGATGGAAGGTAATCCTTACTACCGACCACGGCACTATCCGCGTAGACTCCCCGGTAAAGGTGATAGGCGATAAGAATACGAACACAAATTTGCGCTATAAAGTTGGCAAGAACCTGGGCTACAATTCGCGCCAGGTCTACGAAATCAAGCGTCCGCAACAGTTCGGTTTGCCTTCGCCCAACGTTTCGTCAACATATATCTTTGCCGGTAATAACGACTTTTTCGCTTATCCGAATAACTATAACTATTACGTTCAATATTACGCCGATACGTTCCAACATGGCGGTATCTCGCTCGAGGAGATGCTGATACCGTTGGTAACGTTGACTCCACGTTAATCTAATCTATACATAAATATGCTTCACCAAATCAAAATCAATTCGATTGATGAGCTGCCTGCGGCAGCGAAAGAGTTTGTAGGGCTGATGGGCGACCAGACGGTCTACGCTTTCCATGGCGAAATGGGTGCCGGAAAGACTACTTTCATCCGTGCGCTGGTTGAGCAGCTCGGTGTGGACCCCGAGGAGGCTAACTCGCCGTCGTTCTCAATCATCAACGAATATCGTTCGGACACAACGGCCG
>CAZEST010000086.1:0-7815 GCA_964514745.1 uncultured Alistipes sp. | reverse complement strand
CGCAAAGTTAATCATTATTTCCCAATATCCTCCCCTTTCCCCCAATTAATTCCGCAGGTTAGTCCTCGAGGTAGAAGACGATGGTGGAAACTACGCGGACGTTCTTCACGTAGGGGGTTGACTGGCTGGAGTCCTCAATGGAGAATTGCCCTTGGGTTGCCGTCTTCATTTTGCCAACCTTGGAATCGCTATCCTTGGCAAACTGGCGAGCCGCCTCGCGAGCATTGGCGGTAGCTTCGGCAATCATGTCGGGCTTAATGCTGTTGAGCGCACGAAATTCGTAGTTGATAAAGGAGTTGGAATATGGCACACCCTCCTTGAGCAAGTCAGTCTGGCGGTCGAGTAGCTCACGCACCTTATCGACATGCGTGGTTGCCACCGTTACGTTGCAGCTAAGCGAATATTTATAGCGAAACGAGTCGGAGCCATACTGGTTGGCTGAGGCATTATACGTGTCGGGCGGATTGACCGAGATGTCGGCCTTATCAATGCCGTTAGAGGTAAGAAAACCTACGATTTTCTCGTTGTATTCGGTTATTTGGTCGTAGAGCGCCAGCAGATCGTCGCCGGCAACATTATAATTGATGGGCCAGGTTACGAAGTCGGCCTGCACCTGACGTTCAGCCAACCCCCTAACGGTTACATTTCTATCATTAAACGCCAAATCGTCAATGCCCGATTTTATAGATAAACCGAGCACAACGATGCCTACAGTCAGCAACAACGCGGACAGCAACTTAGCTAAGCTTGGATTTTTCAGTGACATGGTATTAAAATGTTTGGTGACCTTTACTTAGAGGGGAGGGTGAGACGATAGCGAGTTGTGTCGGGGTTGGCAATGATGCCGGCGGAAATCATGCGAAGAGAGTCGGCATAGGTAAGGCGGTCATCATCCGCCGAACCGGTAATCGACTGCAGCGGAGAGGCATTGACTCCGGATGTTACGCTGCCGGTGCGCTCTGACCGACTCGTTCCGCTGAAGTTAAGCTTGCCTAACTTAGCCTTGCTCAATCCCTGGCGGAATGCCTTGTTGATCTGCTCAACGAGGTTCACGCGAGTATTATCGGCAATCACCTGGCGTTCGCCAATCATGTTTTCCTTAACCTTCGCACGGCCCAAGCGTATCTTCATCTTCTCGGGAGTTCCCTTGATGTTGATGCCGAACTTGAATGGTATCGGGCTCTTGAGGATAGAGACATGATAGTTGAGATTCATTGCCAGGTCGTTACTGCCCATTACGCCCAAGCGGTAGCGGTCCATGTCGAACATGAACGGATACAGCTCTATCACTGAGTTCTCAACCACTACCTCAACCGACATATGGTCAATCATATTCTTGTCCTTATTCTTGAACAGCAGCCATTTAGAGATAGTCTTAAACGTATCCGGATCCATCAATACCAGCGAATCACCCTCGATCTTGACGGCCGCACGCATCGACGGAATGTTGATATCCATATTCTGCTCTATATCGGTTGTTACCGCTACATCGGCGTTAACTACGCCGGCAAAATGCTGGATAGCAGGCATCAGCGTGTCTATGCCGGGTACGATCGAGCCAAGTTTGTCGAGCCTGAAGCGGTCAACCTTCATTCCTAATCCAAACTGCAACGAATCGGGATTAGCCGACGAATAGAGGCCGTTGAGCGATACCGAGCCCACATCGGCCGAGGCTGAGAGGTTGCGCAGGTTAAGCGCACCGTCGTAAAGCAATAGGTCGCCACGGAAGTTGGTCAGTTCCAGATCGGAATAAAGGATATTATTAGCCCTCATACGGAACTGGGCATTTACGTTATGGGGCAGAATCAACGGCCCGGAGGCGGTAGTCTCCGCCTGAGCTGCCAGTCGGTTGGCTTCAACCTCGTTGTCAGAGCCCCAAATAGCTGCCGAATCGGTCTTTGCAGCCAACGTTGGGCCGGCAAACAAGGCTTTTACGATTTCGTTGACATTGATAGTGTCGGACTTCACGGAGAGCGCAATCCCGATAGTGTTATCGCGCTTTGAGGTCAGCGCCTTGCGGATATTGGAGATTGTACCGCTAATCAAGAAATCACTTTGTCCGGCCTTATAGAGCAATTTGCTCAGCACAATAGAGTCGTTGTTGAAGCGAAGGTCAATATTCGTCAGGCGATTGCGCAGGGGGAAGTAGGGCGTAGTAAGGTTGCCGCGTTTTGCCTTCAAGGAACCCTTGTAATCCCATTGCTTGAGCAGTTTACGCGTATCCTTATCGAGCGTCATGTCGATATTGCCGTTAGCAGCTGCGATAGAATCGGCCTTCTGTCGAGCAGCCTTGCGCGCAGCCTTGGTTGCTTCATCCTCCAGGGGCTTGTTCTTCTTGACGGTAATACGCTTGTTGAGGTTTACGGTCAGCTCGGTATCCTTTAAGGAAACTTTATTCAAGCCCTGACCGAACATCATCTTGCCGGCACTAACCGACAGGTCGATTTGCGGAGCCTTGGCATTGCCGTGGTAGCGACGAAGCGAACCGGCAATACTTGCATCCCGCAGGCGCACACGCATCGTATCGGCAGGCGAATCAAACTTCAAGTGCTCTACCGAAATCTTGCCCCCGAAGGGATTGATGGCGGTAGTATCGGAGGAGCTATGGCGGTTAGCCGTGCCCAAGCCGGCCTTAAAATTCTTCAGCTCTACGTTCATCCCCTGGCCGTTAGCAGCGAGGGTGTCTATATTCAGCGAGACGCGCAGCAGCGAGTCAACGCGCTGTCCGCCGTTTACGAACGAATCGGAGGTGCCAAACTTGAACTCTCCCTTACGGATGTAAAGATTGAAGGTTTCCGGCATGTGGGCCTTGAAGTTATAGAAATTGATATTTCCGGAAGCCTTTATCTCATGGAATTCCTCCTCGGTGAGTTCGCTCATTGCAAAATCAAATTCGGAATCACCCTCCACACGGCCCGAAACCGTTAATGGCAGAGCCTTAGCGATGGTTGCCGGGATATTCGACAGGTCTATTTCGCCTTTAAATTCGCCCTTTACCCTGGGGTCGCTCATTACGTTGGTAACCATCGCATCGAGGTCGAAGTCTACGCCGTCGCCTACCATGCAGAAATCTGAAAGCTCAAACTTCGAACGGTCAATTTCCTTGCCGTCGAAGTCCACTGAGATATTACCTACGATTTTCTTCAGAGTAATATTCTCGTAAGTAGCGGTTGCCGACGGTATCTTAACCGTTGCGGTCAGCGAGGGAAGAATAGAGTCGTTAACGGTCCACGGCTCCCGGAGTTGCATCTCCAACGAGGGCTTCAGGTTGGTCTGCAACGGAGCTACCAGCTCTTTCAGTTCGGCCGGCACATGGGCCAAGGCCGACTGCACGGGGAAATCCGAGATCTTGGCCGTGAAGCTGTTGAGGATTGTTTCGTCGGTAAAATCTACGTTGGCTGAGAATTTCGCGGAATATTCGTCGAGGGTTACGATTACGTCGGAAAGGTCAACCTGATAAGGGTTCTTGGCCGACCAGTCAACGTTGCCGTCCAAGCCGAAGGTAATGTCGTTGAAATTAAAGTCGGCCAGCATCGGCACCTTTGTATTGCCTTCGATGGTCAATCGGTAGACCGGTGCTTCCGGGCCATTGAGGTCTACATTCTCCAATCCGGCGGTAATATCTACGCTGTCAGGCAGCGAACGATAGCGCAACGGCTTGGCATTAAGTATCTTGAAGCTATTAATTCTGATATCGGGGATGGAGGTTGAAGAGGTTGTATCCGATTCCTCCGATGGCGGAATTATCTGGTAGTTACTGATAGAGTCGGTAACCTGGATAATATTGGCTGTTGGCGTATCAAAGATTACATCATGGAGCGATATGCGCCCTATCAGCAACGGGAAGGGGTTGATAGCCCCGTGGAAACCGCGCAAGGTCAGCAGGGAGTCGGCATCGGCCGGCAGCGAGGCCTGCTGCTCGGGGGTAAGTCCGCGCAAGCTGTGGGAGATCACACACAGAGAGTCAACATCAAGCGTCAACTTGGGGAAGGTTTTCCAGAAAGTTAGCTCAACCTTGGCAACCTTCAACTCGCCGTCGAGATATTCCGTAGCATATTTTTCGACTAACGGAGTTAGACGCTGGGGCGTTAGATACATCACCAGTATGGTCATTACCAATACGAACAGCCCGACAATCACCCCTGCGGTGATGCCCAGCCATTTCAGGATGCGCTGCCAGAGCGGTTTCTTAGCCTTCGGCGCCTCTTGTTTCCCTTCTGTAAGGCCTTCCTGCACTGTCGGAACGCCCTTGTTGTCGAAATCTTCAGCCATAGATTTAACGAACGGTTATGTGATAGCAAGCTTGTTTGCGCTCATACTTGACGAAGCAACGGTTCTGTTGCCTCATCTGTTCAACTACCTCGCCCAAAAGATTCTTCATATCTTCCTGGGTACGCGGTGTGTTAGCTGAGTCGCAGATGAATTTTAGATAGGATATGTCGAATGTAGTTCCAAAAAGATGGGCCGACGTGTCAACGGCATTGCGGTTACGCCTGCGAAGCTGCCTTACCAGGGCCGGCGTACGCAGCACGCTGGTCACCTTGATGCGGTAATCACCTCCGCCACGCGCCTGCAGCGAATCGCGGAATGCCATGCCGATATCCTTCAGCAACGTATGGGCTTTCGGCACGAGATACGGCATCGAATGAGTCAAGTTGTCGAGGTAATAAGCCTCGCAAGTATGAAGCTTTTCCATCCGGCCCCCCTGCTGCCACGCCTGGCTCAGGGTATATATCGGCTCGATACCGTTAGCTTCCGCCACCTCCAAATGGAACTTATTGCTGTCGTTCAGCACCTTTGCCAAGGCCCCTCCAATCCCATTGATTTTCATCTTTATGCCTCCGGGAGGCATCGTATCCAGATGTTGTTCATAGGGATTATGGCTTCGGACCGTATCTTCGCGGCTCAGCAACGCAAGCAACTGAGCGTGACGATCGGCTTCGGACAGCTGCCCGATCTGCGGAGTGCCGGTGCCCGGAAACGCTGCAATAAGCAGCTCCTCTCCGACGCGGAATGCAGCCTCTACGCACTGTGGTTCAATGCTTTTTACGGCCGTATCACAAAGCACTTTAGCCCCGTCGTCGCTGCTACACGAATTCATTCCGCACGCAGCAAGGAAACCGGCAAAAGCAATATATAAAGTTTGTAACTGTCTATTCTTCGTCATTATGTTGCAAAGTTAACAAAAAACCAACTCTTTTGCCATCCAAATTTCATATTTCTTTTAGTTTTTTGACCACAGATATCAACCAAACCGACGAATCCTCTATTTTTTTGTCTTTTTTGCTTATTGTGCAATCTTTTTTCTCTCTTTTTTTCAGCTTTTTAATTAATAATTTTGTAGCTTTGCAGAATTAATTGGGTTTACTCTTAACTAACCGAAATGAAATCTATTTCCCGACTTATCATATCAGGCGTTGTAGTCGCAACCGGTTGCTCTTCAGCCTCTGCGCTTACGGTCAATGTCGAACCTGGAACACTGAGTTCTACGGTTATCGCCGTAGCTACTCCCGAATCTGTAACCGACCTAACGGTTACGGGTAGCCTCAATGCTGCCGACTTCGATTTCTTCGCTGAATTAACAGCTCTGAAGTCGCTCGACCTCTCCGGCGCTACCATTACGGCCTACTCCGGCAGCAAGACTTCTACCGGCATAACGCAGTCCGACGCCAACGTCCTACCCGATTGCGCCTTCCTTTCGAGCTCATGCACGAGCCTGGCGCTGCCGCAGGGCATCACCGAAATCGGAGCTGCTTCGCTGGGAAACTCCAAAATCCAGTCGCTAACCATTCCGGCTACCGTTAAGAAAATCGACACCGGAGCCTTCTCCGGCATGACGGCCCTAAAATCGCTGACAATTCCGTCGTCGGTAACCTCGCTGGGTAATATGCTGTTCAAAGATTGCTCCGCACTGGAATCGGTTGTTATCAACGCAGCCATCACCGCCCTGCCCGAATCTACATTCAGCAACTGTACGGCCCTAACCTCCGTAACCCTCCCCTCCTCGATTACTGCTATCGGCAATTCAGCCTTTGCAGGTTGCACGTCACTAACTACGATTGCTCTCCCCTCCAAGCTGACCACGATTGGCGACATGGCGTTTGCCAACTCCGGTCTGACCGAAATAGACCTCTCCTCGCGCTCACTCAAAACTATCGGAGCCTGGGCCTTTGCCGGATGCAGCAACCTAAAATCGGTTACCGGCGACCTCGCCGTAACCTCTTTCGGTATCGGCACATTCTTCAGCGACAGCCAGCTGGCAGCCTCGCTGGGCAGCCTCGCAAACTCCGCTACCGCGATTCCCGACTATCTGCTCTACGGTGCAACATCCGTAACAAGCGAGAATTTCAACAATACCAAAGTTGATTCTATCGGCGATTATGCTCTTTCAGGCATGACTATCTCCGAAATTTCGCTCCCGTCGGCCATCAAATATCTGGGCAACAACGCTATGGAGCGTTGGGACAACGTAGCTAAAATCGACGCTACAGTGCTCACCGAAGTGCCCTCCCTGGGCGAATCCGTATGGTCGGAAGTTGACCAACCCGGCACGGTGCTGCTGGTTGACTCCGCTATGGTAACCGCCTTCCAGAGCGCCGGCCAATGGAAGGAATTCAAGATCGAAACCCCAACCATGAGCAACTCGGAAATCGTTCCGGCCGCTGACAACAACCTCCGCGCATTCTTCGACGGAGCTATCCTGCTGGTTGAATCCGACCTCGACATTACAGCCGCCCAGCTCTACGATGTAGCCGGCCGTTGCATCAACATCGTGCGCAACCAGCAATCCAACCGCCTCAGCATCGATACCGCGCCGTTCGACACCCGAGTATTCCTGCTACGCCTGCTGTTTGATAACCAGACCACTGCCGTACTCAAGCTGGCTCGCTAACAACGGGGTTGAAACGCCCCGAAAATTTGCTGATTCAACAAGAATTTCGTAATTTTGCACGCTCTTTGGTAAATAGCAATCCCAAAGAGCCGATCCTTTACATTTGAACTGCTCTCCCAACAAGTCCGCGAAGGCCTTTTGGATAGCACACACCAATGTGGATAAATTTGATTGCTTGCAACCACGTAAAAAAAATGCTAAAAACAACATGAACTACCTTTTTACATCGGAATCTGTTTCCGAAGGGCATCCCGACAAGGTTGCCGACCAGATTTCTGACGCCGTCCTCGACCAATTTATCGCTCGCGACCCCCAATCGAAAGTTGCCTGCGAAACCTTGGTTACTACCGGCCAGGTAATCATCGCCGGTGAGGTTAAATCAGAAGCTTATATCGACCTCGACACAACCGCTCGCACCGTAATCAAAGAGATCGGCTACGACCGCTCTGACCTCAAATTCGATGCCGATTCCTGCGGTATCCTCTCGGCCCTCCACGAGCAGAGCCCCGACATCAACCAGGGCGTTGAACGTGCCGTACCGGAAGACCAAGGTGCCGGCGACCAAGGCATGATGTTCGGCTACGCTACCGACGAGACTCCCCTACTGATTCCGCTGACCGCCGCCCTGAGCCACGCTCTGCTGAAGGAGCTGTCGCACATCCGCCGCGAGGGCAAGGAGTTCACCTACACCGCTGCCGACGGCTCGCAGCGCTGCTATCTGCGTCCCGACTCTAAGAGTCAGGTTACCGTTGAATACAACGAGCAGCACCAGCCGGTACGCGTCCACACCATCGTTATCTCAACCCAGCACGATGAGTTCATCCTCCCCGGCAACGGCAAGACCAAAGAGCAAGCCGAGCAGGAGATGATCAACAAAATCACTGCTGACGTTCGCAATATCCTTATCCCCCGCACCGTGGCCC
>CAZEST010000085.1:0-7987 GCA_964514745.1 uncultured Alistipes sp. | reverse complement strand
AAGCAGCCGATGTTTCGGATGTTACCAACGATGCCGATAAGACGAATGTTTACTACTTACATAACGTCTATACCGACTATTATATGGGTAAGTGCCCTGCAACAGAAACCAACGAAAATCTTGTCCCGTTGGCTACAACGAAGGCTGAAGCCGGTAGGTATCAAATTACCGGTCAGACGCTAACGATTGACTCGCAGAATTACGGTGAACAAGTTTATTTCCGTGATATTGATGATACCGCATCGGCGAACACTCTGTATTGTGGTAATTCTTATTGGGGATATCCCCAGATTAAGAACCACAAACACCCGGATGGCGGTAACTGGTTCTTCCTCCGCGTTGCTCCCGAAGGCGTGAAGACGCTTACCTTCCCTGATTTGGCTAATAAGGAGTTATTCCTCAATTCCAACACTATCCTTTCAAAGAATAGCGACGGCACCTACCACAACTATCATGTTGCGTACCTTAAGACCGTTCAAAATAGTAGCAACTTAAACAGATTTAGTGCTACCGACTCAGTTGCCGGTAACAATGCTATATGGACGTTCCTCCCTGCCGGCCCGAAGAATACCTATTATCTGCTGAATAAGGCCGATAAGGTTTATGTTGCTAAGACCAATACTACTACAGGTGGCCAACCGGTTGGCTACACCACCGATAAATCTCAGGCCGGCCGTTATGAGGTTGTTGACCTGGGCGTCAGCGAAACCGCTTTCGGTTTGTGTGATTACGATAACCCCGGTTATGGTAATCTGAAGTTAATTTACAACCATAAAACTGACGCGAAGACTTACGCTTCATCCGACTCCGAATCATCTGATCCTGTGACGTATGTCCGTATGACCGACTGTTATCTCTACAATAGTCCTCTGGCAATCTATTCCGGTGACACCCGAGTTATTACTGAGGAAGTTGTGGATTACGAAGCAACCGAGAATGCTCGTTCATCATCCAGAAATGAAGATGTATATTATCCTTCGGTAATTGAAGGATCAAGGGATATATCTAATACTGCCTTCCTGGTTGAGGATCCCCACGATGTTGCTATCAACCAGATTGCCCCGGGTAGGGAACTTTCTATTTCGCCTTTCGCTAAGTTTGGCGACGAAGGTTACCTGAATGTCTACGATGAAATGGGCGTTATCGTTGGTGAAAAAGCCGAAAACGCTTGGATGTCTGTTTGGAACCTGAAGCCCGATGATAAATATGATGCAACCGATGATTCCGGTACGAAGTTATACCGCGCTAACGATGTGCATAACAACTGGAACCTTCAGTTATCCAAGATTGCTGAGGCATGGCCCGACGAAACGGATATCCACAAGTTGGCATATAACCTCTATAACCGTTCTTTGAAGGAATATATCTCTGTTGCCGGAGGTAAGGTGAGCCTCGTTAAGGATCAGTCAGCAGCCGGTGAATTCTACGTAGTTCCTTCCGAAGATGGTAACTCCGTTGTTTTCAAGACAACTGATGGCCAATATTACCTGTCATTGGACAACAATACTAACGACCTGGCTGTAGTAGAAGCTGCCCTCGCCGATAACAATATCCAATTCTGGCTAAAGGATGCGTTAGACACCTCTTATAGCGGTATCTACGATGGCGCTGTAGTTGAATTTGAGCCGTATCGTTACGATGGTTCTAAGCTCTACCTTGATAAGAAAGACGGTGTTATTTATCGTTCAACGATCAAGAATGGTCAGATGTGTGATGCCTGGGAAAATAATCCGGGCTTCGATCCGGGTGCTTACATGGCTTGGAAACTAATCCAGTGCTATGAAACATCTGCTTCTTCATCTGACTCCTCTGAATCTGCTCCGCAGAAGGCTTTGGGCACAGGTGAAACTCCTATCGCCGACACTTATTATATCTATAATGAGTTGGCTAAGATGTATCTCAAGCCCATCGTCAACGGTGGCGGTCACCAATCAATCCAATTAACTACTGATTTGAGCCAGGCCGGTCAGTATACGTTCTCTGCCGACCAGGAACACTCTGCTGCTGTTGTTATCAAGGATTGTAACACTATCAACTGGCAACCATACCTAAATGTCAGCGCAACCTCTACCGGCCGAGAGTTCAACCTCGTAACTTATACATTGACTGAGGACAACCGCTTGTTCTTCGTAGATGCTCTGCGCGAAACGCCTGAATCTATGATGGACTACATCTACGATGGCGCTTACATCCAGATGATTCCTTGGCTCTATAAGGGCGAAAAGAATGATTACTGGAGAGAAGAGGGTGGCTACGTTTACCAGAGCGCTGATGACAACAATGCCCTGACCAGCGACTATAAATCTGAAATCAAGAGTGAGGAAAAGACCAGCGAGCTGAACACTATCTGGCGCATCCATGAGATTAAGGATGCTAAGGATGCTGACGGCAATGCGCTGAATGATGTATACTATATCGTAAACGAAGGTACCGGCGAATACCTCTGCAAGGATGATGCCGGCAACGTGGTTACTCGCAAGCTTGGCGAGGGCCAGACTCCGGAAGATATCAAAGCTACTCAATACCAGATTATTCCTGACGAAGTTAGTGGTCGTTTCGTAGTATTCAAAGATATCGACTCTCTGGGTACGATTCAAGTTGATGGTAACGACAAGCCTTCCTACAAATACCTCTCTACTGACGTAGCTAAGTCGGGCGATGACGATGCTGTTTCTACTTCTGATGCTAAGTTGGCCAGCCTTCAGCCGAGTGCTATCGGTAAGGACAACTGGTACTACATTACTCCCGTAGATATGGAGACCGAGATCGAGAAAGACCTCCTCGATTGGATTGTCAAGAACCTTAACCCCGACAACGAATCTATCGTTGGTTTCTTCGATGCTAAGAAGGATGCCTACATCGCTACATACGATGAAAATGGTCAGCCTAAGCGCGACGCTGAGGGCAACATAATCAAGGATCCGGTTATCCTCCCGGTTGTTAGCTTTACGATTGAACGCGATGGTGATCCGTTGAAGCACAAATACGACGAAGAGGGTAATTATCTTGGCGAGTACACGGTTAATATGACGGGTATCTCAATGCCGGAAAATCCCGAAGTACGTCAGCTTACGTTCGTTGAACTCCTTGCTCTGGTTCAGTACTACTACAACAAGCAGCAAAACAACGAAGAATTTAGCGATCAAGAGAAGGTTTATTCTACGCGTGCATATGAAGCATTGCTTAACATGATCGAGAACGAGGAATTTATCGTTCACCCGCGTATGGGCCGTTTCTATCAGATCGAATCAGCTTATACCTACTACAACGGTGTTTCACTGCGTGAAACCTACTATGCAGAGCACTTCATGGAGAATAAGCAGACACAGCGTGTTGGCCTCCATGTAACCGATTGGGATACTTATGAAGTTCCTTCTTTCTGGCGCTTCGACCAGGTTGATAAGTTGAACGGTACGGATGCCGAACACTACTTCTTCGTTCGCGCCGTGAACTCTCGCAATGTGCTCAGTTTGACCGGCGACCGCGAAGTTGTTGATACTCGTGCCGAAAACAACCCCGACGCTGCTGTTTACTCTCTTGCTAAGCCTTATAGCCTGATTGTATATCCCGGTGCTGTTGTTCTGAAGTCGCACTACAACAATGCAGACCGTACATCGGATAAGGGCAAGTCTTACCTTGGTATGCACAAGGATCCTACCGACCCGCTGGGCTTAGGTATTCCGCGCGAAGGTTATGAAGATCGTATCGAGGCTACCGAGTTGCAGCCTACCGAGAATGCTCAGAACTGGTTCATTAAGGAAGTGAAGGAAGTGCCTATCGACCTTTGGGCTTCTGCATACGACGACGACCCGGCCTATACCGAGAATGATTATTACTATAATACGTTCTGCTTCCCGTTCAAGGTTGAACTTCCTGCATTCGATGATGCAACCTATGGCGGTCTGAAGGCTTACACTAACTGTAAGACCGACGTTGCCAACAATGGTAAGGTTATCGAACTTGAAGAACTTGCTGCCAACGATGAGGGTAAGGTAATTATCCCGGCCTTCCAGCCCGTAATTATCGAATCTCGGAATAAGCTCAAGGAAGCTAAGCTGAAGATTGTTTACGCTGAAGGTGAAGAATATGGCTACGACTATGATGGCTATGCCACGGGTAACGGCCGTTATACCAAGGATGAAATCGCTAGCGCTAAGGCTGCCGACGAAAACGAACCTTGGTCAATGACCAGCATCACCAGCCTCTATCCTGTCTTAACAGCTGAACAGACCATGACCAACACCGAGATTTCTCAGTCGCGTAACCCCGACACGAATATCGTTGGTGCGGTTACTCCGGATGCTATTGATGCAGGCGAGAAGTTCTACGTAGTCCACAATGACTGCAACGACTCTGCCGAACTGGTTGTTGGTGGCGAAACATTTAGCTACGATGTCGACGATGTAAATACCGCTACGATGCTTCAGATGCCTAACATGTCGTTGGCTTCCGATCAGACTGCAACCTACATCGTTCCTAGTAACACCGCCATCCTCAAGGCTGAACCAACCGAAGATGATGAACAAGTTGCTATCATCCCCGAGGACGAAGTTACTTCAGGCGTTGAAAACGTTTCGGTTGAACCTACTGCCTCCGATGAAGCTCCTATCTGGTACGACCTCCAGGGCTTCCGCGTAGTTAACCCCGTTGCCGGTAATGTCTACATCCGCGTAACCTCTACGGAGACTACCAAGGTGCTTTACCGATAAGATGATTTGTTAATGATTACTACGAGTAATTAGATAGTTGATACGGTTGTAACCGTCATTGCAACGTTCGATTGCAACCGTATCTTTCCTGGTTAAAAAGGCGTCGGCTTCAGTCGGCGCCTTTTTTTGCGCCTTTTTTTGAGGCGATTTCTTTCCGGCTCGGCGGATAATTCACTACCTTTGCATTGCCGATTTTCGCAAATTTACTCCTATAAAAATATCATCAATTATGAATAATCTTGTCCGTCGTTTTCTGATAGTTGCGGCTCTGCTGCCTATGGCTCTGGTTGGCTTCTGCTGGGGGCAGAAGGGCCACGATGTTACCGTGCATATCGCTGAGCGCCACCTTACTCCGGCTGCGCAGGCTGCCGTAGATTCTATTTTTGAGGGCCGAAGCCCTGTCTATTGGGCTAACTGGTTGGACAATGCCAGCCACACTGCCGACTATGCCTACACTAAGACCTGGCACTATCTCAACGTCGATGCCGACAAGACCTATTCAACGATGCCGAAGAACCCTAACGGCGACATCGTTAGCGGTATCCGCTATTCTATCCGCGTGTTGGCCGACTCTGCCCAAACGCGCGAGAACCGTGCGCTGGCGCTGAAGATGCTTGCCCATTTCCTCGGCGACCTCCATCAGCCGCTCCATATGGGCCACGCTACCGACCTGGGTGGCAACACCGTGAAGGTGAAATACTTCGGCAAGGAGACGAATCTCCATACCGTTTGGGATACCAACCTGGTTGATTCGGCGCATAAGTGGAGCTACACCGAATGGGCCGACCAGCTCGACCGTCTGCCTCAGGCGCAGCAGCTCCTGCTCCTCTCGGGCAACGTTGATGATTGGGCGCAGAAATCCCTGCTGACCACGGCCGAAGTCTACGATGCCATCCCTGCCGGCACCAACCTCAGCTATAACGACCTTGCGCGCTGGACCCCCGTCATCGAGGATGCCCTCCTCACCGGCGGCCTCCGCCTCGCCCACATCCTCAACTCCCTCTTCGATCCCACCTACCCCTACCGCCGCTCCCCTGCCTCCTTCTAATCCCCCCGCTCCGCCCGATTCTGGTCGCCGGATGGGAATCTGCGAAATCCAAAATGGCCTAAGGCCGTTTGTAATCTGAGGAATGAGGGAATGCCCAACGAATAGGTTCTGCGGAATCTGTGGAATCTGTGAGAGATTTTTCCGCAATGAATGGTTTTTACCAAAAACGGCGGCCTATGGGCGCCGTTGCCTGATAACGGTTAACCCCCAGCGGCGGATGTTCGGAACGATTTCGCGCCCGAGGCGCTCATGTTCCTCCATTCTTCGCTGGGGGCTACTCCAGAATCCTCGTCCTGGCGGACGATGTCACGCCTGACGATTGCCTGGCCCACAAAATTCGCCTGACGATTGCCTGGTGTAAGGGGCTTGGGCGATATGGGGCCGAGGGGGGATTAGTCGTTTTTGTGGTCGGTAATTTCTCCGGAATCGATGTTGATAGAGCGGTTGACGAATGTATAGCTCTTCGACATGAATTTCTCCATTTGGTCGCCGGAGATTGTCAGCGGATTCGACATCTGATATGAGATTTTGCGATAAGGCGTTGGGTTATCCTTCTCGGCATCGGTATACTTATAGATGTTCATCAGGCATGATGCATCAAAATAGTAGGTGGTCGACGCGTCGATTGCCGGATAATTGGCCTTCGGGGTAGCGGTTACTACGAGGTAATAGTTCTTAGGCGCGTTGGTATAGGCAACGGTAGCTGTTGACCAGACGGCGTTTTGAGTTAGATCGAGCGTTTGGAGCTCGCCGGTAGTAGCGGTAAAGCTAACCTTGATGTCGAAATAATCGTAGAAAGCTTGCGACAGGTTGATGTCATAGCTGGTATGGACGGTGTAGCTGGCTTCAGTTGTTGTTGAACCGTTTCCGTTGTTGCTGTTGTTGTCGTTTTTGTTGGGATCGTCGGGTTCGTCATCCCCGCAGCTTACCAGCGATATGCTCATTGCCATGCCGAGCATGATAGCCAGGGTTTTAAAGCACTTAGAGAGTTGCATTGTTTCGAAAATGGTTGGTTCTTAATATGTTAATGATTTCAATGGCGCAAATATAGCGATTTTTGTTAACCAAGCCAAACAAACCTGTATTTTTTCTGCCGGGCCCGCCTGGTTTTGTTGTGGGTAAAATGTTTGTGTTGAGTATTTTTTTGATATTGTGATTTGTCGATAAAATAAATAATAATACAACTGACAGTTGTTTTTGTGGGCTGAAAATACTATCTTTGCAGACGAGATAATTTAATACCGTATATGAAGTTCGATAAGATACTGGCAAATAATACACTTTGGGCAGTCCGTTATGACGGTGCTGATGATAATGTTTTGCAACAGTTATTTAGTCAGTGGAGTGATCCGGAATGGCTCGTTGAGTTCTTTTTAAAAAACATGTCTGATTTGGAGTCTTATTTTAAAATAACAGACATAAACCAAGCTATTTATGACACGATTGACGATAATATGCGGATGCAGTGCCTGATTTTGGATCTGTCGCCCGATGCAGATCTGGACCGTATATTTCGCCCACTCAGCAACAGTCGTACGAGTGAAATTCTGCTTGGAAAAGAAAAGGCCAGAATCAAAGAACGCGCTCAACATGCTTCCTGGCTCCGAATCTATGCTATAAAGTTGGAACCGGGGTGTTATATTATAACCGGTGGTGCTATAAAGTTGACACGTACAATGCAGGAACGAGAGCATACCCTAGCGGAACTCCAAAAAATGGAGCAAGTGCGTAATTTCCTGCTGGAAGGTGGCGCCATCGATACAGATGGATTTGTTGAATTATTATCAGAATTGTAACGAAAGGAGACGTACTATGAAACAGAAAACATTAGAATTCCTTGAGGCACATCAGGGTGAAACTCCATCGAAATGGCGAGAGGAGGCAGAATGGCGGCGTAAGAACGCTTCATGGCTACGCCATTCTCAGCAGATTGCAGTGAAGGTGCTGCTTAAAATGAAGGAATTGCACTTGACACAGCGAGCTTTAGCCGAGAAAATGAACTGCACGCAACAGTATGTGTCCAAAATACTTAAAGGAAATGAGAATCTCTCATTAGACACAATTACGCGTTTGGAGCATGCGCTCCATATCGAGTTATTGTGTCTTGATAGTGCGCCCCGTAACGTGGAAGTGCCCGAACTATGTTAGATCGAATCTTTTTTTGTTGTGGGTAATAACGAAAGAAGCCCGGCAGCGGGAGCTGCGCGGGCTTCGGGGAAGGCGGTTAGGC
>CAZEST010000084.1:0-8086 GCA_964514745.1 uncultured Alistipes sp. | reverse complement strand
TTTTACTGGCGATAATTTACCAAATTTATATATTTTATAGCGTTGGCATAAGGTGGAATGATGATACGAGGTCATATATTGAGGCTGGAGAAGTGCTAATGCATGGAGATATAGATGAATTTAGGACACCATGTTACCCATTTTTGTTTGCGATAGGGAATGTATTTATGCCTGGGCATAATGATATGTTCGTGGCCATAGTTCAGATAATTGTATTCTTCCTGAGCATCGTTCCGTTTAATCGAATAATACAAAAGATAGGGATTGCAAGAAATATAACCGTGATAATCACTATGGTGTATGCGTTATCACCAACAATATTGCACTATAACGTTTATATGAGAACCGAATCCTTGGCATTGTATTTTAGTATTTTTTGGCTATATTGTTTTATTGATTGGTGGCAGGATTATAAATGGCGAAACATAGTTGGATTAGGACTATGTACGTTCTATTTAGTGTTTTTGCGTCCTTCATTTTTGTATCTATTAGTTGTTATGAGTGTTGTCGCTTGTGTTTACCTTATGACCAGGAAATATAGACGTTTTGTACAGATTGGTGGTATTGTTCTTCTTGTTGGATGTGCGGTATATGCATATAGCAAGAGGGTAGAAGAGAAAACCGGTATATATACTATTTCTACAGTGTCAATCTTGAATGATTGGTGTATAACATGCCGTGTTGGGCTATTCACAAGTGATAATGTGACTAATGAAAAAATTAAAGAACGCCTAACTAATTACAACGCAGGAGAATCGCTTGATTGGGATCTATACTTTAGTCTTTCAGATAAGGAATTATATGATGAAATACAGCAGATTAAGAGCCGTTATAAATGGGAGTGGTATCTGAAGTGTATAAAGCATAATTTCGCTGATTCTATTAGTAAGCCAACTTTAACGGAGTCTACTGATTGGCTCAGTTTTCGAGTAATTTGGCCCTTTATGTTCGTTGCCGGAATATATATTGCGTGTGATTGGATTAGAAGAAAACGAGTGCCAATTATTGCGTTGACGTTGTGGCTTATGTGTATGGGTAATTTGGGCGTAAATATATTGGGGTCATATGCGGAGTGGAATAGGTTGTTCTTGCCATCGTTTCCTATAGTCTTGATAATGCTGGCGATGGGTTGCAACTTATTTAGGATACAATTTCGGCCAACTCCGTTGGCGTAGTTCGCTGAAGGGGGTTGGCCGGAACGTTGTTATGATAGCGGAGGGGTTATTCGGCGGCGGGAGCTAGGCGTACGGTAAAGTGGCGCATGAGGGGGGCTTCCCAGACGATGCGCAGGCCGTGGGTGATCTGTTCGCGACGGTCGAAGACGTTTTTGAGGGCTACGGCGATTACGTCCATGTGGTTGTCGGTGTAGACGCGTCGCGGAATTGCCAGGCGCAGGAGGTCGAGGCCGCCAAAGCGATTCTCGCGTGTTACGGGATCGCGGTCGGCCAGCAGATAGCCGATTTCGCAGCCACGGATGCCTGCTTCGAGGTAGAGTTCGGTGGTGAGGGTTTGTGCGGGGAATTCTTCCTTGGGTACGTGGGTAAGCACTTTTGGCGCGTCGATGAAGATCGCGTGGCCTCCGGCCGGACGCTGGTAGGGGATTCCGAATTCGTCGAGACGTTTGGCTAGGTATTCAACCTGATGGATGCGTGTCTGAAGGTTGTTGAATTCGGTGTTTTCGTCAAGTCCTACGGCGAGGGCGTCCATATCGCGGCCGTTCATTCCTCCGTAGGTGAGGTAGCCTTCGAAGGGGATGCAGAAGCATTTAGCGCCTTCATACCAGTCTTCATGGCGAGTAGCGATGAAGCCTCCCATGTTGACAATGCCGTCTTTTTTGGCTGACATTGTCATGCCATCAGCCAAGTCGAAGATGTCGCGAACGATTTCTTTAATAGTTCGGTCGGCTTGGCCGGCTTCGCGGGTCTTTATAAAGTAGGCGTTTTCGGCGAAACGGGCGGAGTCGAGAATTACTCGTTTGCCCCATTTGTCGGCAACCTGGCGCACTTGGCGGAGGTTCTCGAGCGATACGGGCTGGCCGCCGGCTGTATTGTTCGTGATTGTTACGATGATGAAGGGCACTTTATCGTGGCTTTCTTCGAGGACTTTTTCAAGTTTCTTGATGTCAACGTTGCCTTTGAAGGGGACTTCTAGCTGAGTGTCGCGTGCTTCGTCAACGGTGCAGTCAACGGCGAAGGCGTGGCGCGATTCAATGTGGCCTTTGGTTGTGTCGAATTGGGAGTTGCCCGGCACGATATCGCCCTCTTTTACGAGGTAGCTAAACAGTACGTTCTCGGCTGCGCGCCCCTGGTGGGTAGGGATTACGAAGTCGAAGCCTGTAAGCCGAGTGATTGTATCCTTTAGGCGGAAGAATGAGGCGGCTCCGGCGTAGCTTTCGTCGCCGGTCATCATGGCGGCCCATTGACGGTCGCTCATGGCGCCGGTTCCGGAGTCGGTCAGCAGGTCGATGTAAACTTGGTTAGCTCGAAGCTGAAATACGTTGTAGTTTGCAGCTTTCAGCCATTGTTCGCGCTGCTCGCGTGTGGATTTTTGGATGGGTTCAACCATCTTGATTTTCCATGATTCGGCAAAGGGGAGTTCCATTGTTTTTGGTGGTGTAATTTAAGGTGTAATAATTTTTCGGCTTGAAGTTATGAAAAATATCCGATATAGCCAAATTATTGTAGATGCGCTAAAATTTCTAAGCGAGCGATAAGAAAAACAAAAAAGGTCGTTTCACAACGACCTTTCTCCTTTAAACCTTTATCTTAATCTAATACTATGAAAAACACACAATGCAAATTTCGATATTATTTCTGAATTATGCAAGAGTTTATGAAAAATATTTTCTCTGAAATTCAATACATAGCATATTTGTTGGATGTGTTGTGGTTTCGCCGGTGTGTGTTTATCTATTGAATAACAGTGGTATATGTGATAAATGTTAAGGTTTAAGAGGCAGATGATGGTAATTTGTTAAGATAATAGATTTAACCAATATTAACATTAAAGATTGCATAAATATGGTTTCAAACTATGAATATTTTGCAAATAACAAACCCGATATGCGAAATCCGCATATCGGGTTGTATAAGTATGGTTGTACACTTGGTTGCGGCCTGCCTTTTAGCGCGCGACTGCTTTATGCTTTAGTATACCAGGGCGAAGTTGTCAACCCAGAGGGTTAGGCCGAGGGTGCCGATATAGGCTGTGCCTGAACCGGATGATGCCATAATCAGCATGTGGGTTGGGGTTGCGTTGGCGTCGTCCCAACCAACTTCCTTAACGGGAACCATTTTGCCTTTGGAGTTCTTGGCGTAATAGGATTTCTCGGTTGGAATCAGGCCCATGAAGCTTTTGTAGTAGGATTCTTTGGTGATATCGCCGTAGTGGATTGTCATTTTGTGGCTGTTGACCCATCCGTTGGTGCTCTTGCTGTAGCGTTCGCGACCGGTGCCTACGCGCTTGGCATAGAGATTGCCTTCGGAGTCTTCCCAGCGGCGTTGCAGGATGATATAGACTTCGGCATTGTCGTTGCCGGACAGTTGCTTTTTCTTGCCGAAGCCGGAGGAGTAGGTGCGACCGGTTGATGCGCTGGGCATACTTACTTTGTAGTCGAACTGCATTGCCTTGGGGCGTTTGGTAAAGGCTACGCCCATTTCCATCTTTGAATAAGGTTCTTTAGTAGAACTGATGGGTTCGAGCATTTCGCCCAGGAAGATTGAACCGGCAACAACTACGTCGATGTTGATGATGCCGATTGCTTTGCAATGCTCCATCATGGTTGTCATCTTGCAGCAACGGCCTCCGGTTTCGCGTGTGTCGGGAAAAACGGCATTTGAGGTCTTGGTGATACCGCATACTTTTGCCATTATGTTTGATGTAGCCCAAGGGGAGCCTCCCTGGTTTTTGTAGGCGGTGCTGCCGTTGATCGTTGCGTTGGGGGCGATTTCGTAAACTTGCTTTGTGTTGCCTCCGATTACGCTGGATTCCTTGATGTTGCGAGTAACCCAGTTTTCAAAGGTGCCATATTTAATCGGTTCGACCTTGTCGGCTGATGCAGTAAGGGCAGCTGCAAGGCATGCCAAAGCACATAGATAATGACGTCTCATGTTATAAGCTGTAATTTCTCGAAAGGAGAATTATAGGAATTTACTGTTGCTTAAAATTTGTTACAGGACGCAAAGTTACGAAAAAAAACTAAGGTAATCTATCTTTTCAACCTATTGGCAAATAGATTCGACTTATTTGCGTATAATAGAGGGGAAATACGGTTGTGAAAAAATCTGTGACAAATTTTGCTGCTTTTTTTAGCAAAATGGGCGATTATGTTCAATAATTTTTTGGGAATTAACATAATAATTGACTAACTTTGTGCATTGATTCAACGCAGAATACATGCTATAGAGAGTTCTGCAAGTAATAATGTTGTTACGCATTGACGATCTTTTGTCGGTTGCGGCGACAACCTGAAATTTAATGCTTGAAAATGTTCAAAGCTTTATACAGACCTATGCTGGCTGCGCTCGTCGTTACAGCGCTTGCCGTAAATGATGCGCAGGCATTGCCTGATGCGTATTATACCTCCGTGTCGAAGCTTTCTTCCGGAAAATGGGTGAAAGTGAAGGTGACGGAAACCGGTATGCAGCAGCTAACTTTCGATCAGTTGCGTGAATTAGGATTTTCGCAACCGGAGAATGTTGCTGTCTACGGTTATTCCGGAGTAGACTTGAGAAATTATGATTTTTCAACGTCGCTGCCTGATGACCTGCCGGCGGTGCCGGTGGCTGTCTACGGCGATAAGCTAGTGTTCTACGGGGTTGCTACGGAAGCTCCGGTAGAATATCTTACATCGTCGGGCAACTTTGATAGTTATTCGCCGCAGTTGCAACGCAATCTGCAGAATGGTTGTGCGTATTATTTCTTGACAGATTCCTATCCTCAGCTTGCAGTTGCGGAGTCTGATGCTGAAGTAGTTAGTTCTTTTGATGCCGTTGAGGATGCTCAGGGCTTGGTTTGGAAGAACTTTACGGATCGTCAGCCGGGCGATATTGGTGCGTACCTTTTCGGCGAGAATATTACATCGTCGAAAACGTATAGCATTGATATGCCGGGATATAATGCCGATTCATCAACAATCCCCACTTTTGTGTATGGCGTTGCTTGTAAGGCGGCTACGGCTAAGGTTGTTTTTTCAATGCCGGGCGCTTCGACTGTCGCGGTTGATCTGCCTTACTATGGCAATGACCCGGGCCACTTGGCTTATCGCTATCAGTCGGGCGTGGTTTCATTCCCGAGCTTGAGTAAGACCGCAACGGATGCTTATCAGTTGACCGTTGATTTTTCGACATCGTCAACCCTGTCGGAAGGATCGATGGACTATTATCTTTTCTCTTATCCTCGTACTACCGACGTCTCTGTTGCTCCGCAGCAGATGCTTGCTTTTAGCAATCTGTCGAGTGGACAGCCGGTAAAACTTACTTATAATGGTAAGGAATCGCAACTTAAGGTTTGGGAGGTGATGACTTCGTCTACGCCGCGTGAACTGAAAGTGAAGGCGATTGATGAAGATGGAGCATATGGCTTTGTCGCTGATAGAAATGTCTATATGAGCGATGTCGCTACCGGCTTGCAGACTATTGTTTTTGATCCGCAGCAGGACCTGAAGCAGGTTTCGGTGGTCGGTGTAGTTGAAAATCAGAATTATCATGGCCTGGCTGTGCCGGATATGTTGATCGTTGCATCGCCCAACTGTTATCAGCAGGCTCTTCGCTTGGCGCAAATTCATCGTGAGAAGACGGGCTATGACGTTGCCGTTGTGCCGTTCCATGAAATTTGCAACGAGTTTTCTTCCGGCCTGCCTCATTTTATGGGTATTCGCCGCATGGTAAAGATGCTGTATGACCGAGATCCGTCAAAGTTGAAGGCAGTGTTGCTGTTTGGCCGTGCCTTCCACGATAATACCGGCCTGACATCGGCGGAAGATCCGGAGGTGTTTAGAGATACTTACCTGCCGATGTTCCAATGTGAGAATACTACCGGATGTGGTGAAACGCCTACAGCGTATGCTACGGATGCCCTCTATGGCATGCTGAGCGATGATTTTGTTTTTGACTATAAATTGAGCGAGAATCACTTTTTGAGAGCTCCGCTTGATATTCAGGTTGGTCGTATCCCGGCATCCAGCGACGGCGAAGCCGGCGATTTCGTGTCGAAGGAAGAACGATATCTCGATAATCCGTCTGATTCGCCAATATATAACCGCGCGTTTATGCTGTCGGATCAAGGTGATTCAAATCTTCACCTCGATCAGGGACAGAAGATCAGAACCCTGTTGAAAACGTTGTCGCCGTCAACCATGGTTGACATGCTCGCGCTCCCGTTATATAGTAAGAATATCGAAAATATGCGCGATAGAATCCGTCAGCAGCTGAACCGCGGTGTTGGCCTCTGGATGTTCTTGGGCCACTCTTCGTCTGGTTCATATATCGGTTCCGGTGTGCCTTGGTCAATCGCTTATGATAAGGATTTCGCTTACGACAATCCAACGTTTACGCTCTTCGGTACTTGTCAGTCATTGAAAATGGATGATCAAACATATACCTTGCAAGACGAGATGTTGCTGAATCCCTCCGGGGGCATGATGGCCGGTATTGGTGCTTCCCGCCCGGCCTACGCTCAGTATAATCTTTACCTCGTGAATATGATGGCTCGTTCATTCTATTCTTTGACAGGGAATACTACTATGGGCGAGGTCTACAGAGGTGGCCGAAACCTCTTCGCGCTCACTCCTAACGTCATTCTCTCGGGTATCGGTACGCATGAGGGCGTGGCAACGAATAATATGGCGTACAACTTCGCCGGCGACCCGTTGCTCCCGTTGCGTATGCCTTCCGGCACTGTGAAGGTGACCAATATTGATGACGATGAGGTTGAAAGCGATTCCAGCTTCTCGTTTGATGCACTGGAAAGTGCGATGGTTGAGGGTAATGTTTACGATGCCGATGGAAATGTCGATACCTCGTTTAACGGACAGATGACAATGCTGATTTACGACGGTAAGCATACCGAAGATACATCGTCAACCGCCGATAGCAGTAATCCTACCGTAAATGTGGAAATTGAAGATCTGATGTTGCAAGAAGTGGTTTTCAATGTCGTGAATGGCCATTTTGCTAAGCAGGTTACTTTTGCAGTTCCAACCTATAGTGGCGATCATCGTATCAATCTGTTTGCTATCAATAACGAACGTAATCGTTCGGCTGTTGGCTATCTGAATGGTGTACAGATTGGTCTTAATCCTTCGGTAGATACATCTAATGTGTCGGCTCCGGTAATAACCTCGATGTATGCCGTTGACGAAGACTATATCGAAGGCGATTATGTGCCCGGTAATTTTACGGTCTACGCTAAGGTCGAACCCGGCGAACTGGACTTGATTAGCACCTCCGACAGAATTGGTGGTAGCGTAAGTCTGATCCTCGATAATTCTAAGAAATTGACTTCTGCCGACGCTTACTTTAAGGTTAATCCGGACGATGGTTCGGCTACGTTAGCGTATCCCGTAACTGAGCTTTCCGATGGGTCGCACACACTGACGTTGCGTGTAGCTAATGTGGCCGGCGTTTCAGCTGAGCGTAGCCTGAATGTTACCGTGGTCAACGTTTCAGAAGCTACTACTGTGGCTACAGAGTTCGCTCGCGATGAGGCCAAGATTTATCTAAAGCATAGCTTGTCGGATGCTCCTGAAGGTCGCTTGGTAATTACTGACGCAACCGGTAAAACCGTGTTCTCCGCTGATGTAAATACATTCCCGTATACATGGAATTTGACCAATGCCAATGGTGAGAATGTTAAGGACGGCATCTATTCGGCCTCAGTCTACTTCAAGGCCGGTCATCGTTATGGCTATTCAACGCCGGCAACAATCGTTGTCGGTCGATAGCTCGGGCGTTTAGAATAGTACCACATTCGGTACTTCATAGGATATAAACAAACCCCTCAAATTTCTGATCATCAGAAAGTTGAGGGGTTTGTCGTGTAGCCGAAGTGGGACTCGAACCCACACAGCCGCAATGGCCAAAGGATT
>CAZEST010000083.1:0-8231 GCA_964514745.1 uncultured Alistipes sp. | reverse complement strand
TAGTGAATCCAGCTTTGATTGCCAAAGCGTTCGCTGTCGAGGCCGGGAAGGAGCATTGCTTCGTAGCGCCAGGCGCCGGCCTTACCCCAGAGCGAGATACCAACTTCGTGCCAGGTACAGGGGAAGATTGTGTTTTCGCCTTCCGGACGGTAGACGCCGAAGAATTCGGTTGGCATGTGGTGGGCGTTGGTCTGGCCAACCGGCACAACCATCATACCGGCTCGGACATTCAGCTGCGGCATGAATGACTTCTGAATCCAGAATTGCTCCAGGGCAACTTCGCCGCCGCGTTCGATGTCGGATTCGTATTCGCCGCCCTCTTCGTTCTCAAATTCAACGGCTGATTCCGTGCCGCCATGTTCAAATTCGATTTCGGTGCCCAATGACCAACCTTTGCCGAAGTCGTAGCCAAGATTGATTACTACGTGTGGCAGGTCGAACTTGCCGTGGCTCTGATTTTTGTAATTTTCGGGGGAGATATAGCGCAAATAGCTGTCGCTATAGAAGTTGCGCGTCATGACGGCTTCGCCATAGCCGCCGATATGCAGGCGATTTAACCAGCCGGGCTTAGCTTTTGATTCAGATTTTATGGAATCTGAATCTGCGGAATGAGCGCCGGCTGATAGTGGTAAAATAGTTGAAATACAGGCTGCTAGGCCTAAAATGGTGTTTCGCATTATCCTTAGTGTTTGCAAACTGTGAAATTATGTTGCAAAATTAACGCGAAATGTTAACCTCTACAATCCCTAAAAATGAGTATTTTTCTCTTTGTGGATGCGGGTTTTCTTGACTGGCGATACTTACAAATGATTACTAAAAAAGCCCGCAACAATAATGAAGCGGGCTTGGAATTATTTCGGCGAGTTTCCTCGGATTATTCGGGCATGTCGGTAACTACAACGTTATCGGACGGGCTATCCGGCTGGACTACATAATGGCGAAAACCGCCGCCACCGCCGTGGCCCGGGCCGCCACCATGTCCGGGAGGAGGACCGGGAGGGCCAAATAAGTCTTCCATGCAGCAACAGCTGCTCAAGCTAAGCATAGATACGATGCTGACCAGTAGCAGAAGTAAAGATTTACGTTTCATAGCTTCGGGTATTAATTGTTTCTTTACCTTTATGACCGTAACGCTTTCGCTTGGTTTATTCCCAGAAGCCCTCCTGTCCAGGAATTTCGACTTATCTGCCAATTTCTTTGCTGATATCTCCTCAAAAATGGGCCGGAAGTTGGAGGGCGGAGCTTAGAGGATACAAAAAAAGCTGCTTGCGAAGCAAACAGCTTTTTGGGTGACCCCGGAGAGGCTCGAACTCTCGACCCACTGATTAAGAGTCAGTTGCTCTACCAACTGAGCTACGGAGTCATTGATTTGTAGTAGGCGTTTCTCTCAAACGCGTTGCAAAGGTACGCAGTTTTTTTGAACTGACCAAATTTTTTGCAGCTTTTTTTATTCTTGGGGCAAAAAATGATGGAAAATTGGCGAAATAGAGGGGGAGGAGGACCGCGGAAACGGGCTTTGGCCCTCGCTTCTGGCGCAGGCTTCAACCCTCGCTTCGCTTCGGGAACAGAACAAGGCAGGGGGGCAAGGCAGGGGGAACAGGGCACCGGGGGGGAGGCGAGGGGACAGGCAGGGAAACGAGGGGGAAGGCGGGGGCTCCTTGTCGGGAGCGGATTTTTAGGGGGATGGGAGGCGAGGTTATTTGCGGCGAGGACGGAGGCGGGAGATGAGGGAACGAAGGGTACGCAGGATGGAGGTGCCGGATGTTGGGCCGGTGTGCAGGGGGTCGGCAAAGGTGGTTGGTGAGAGGGGATCGGCGTGCAAGCCGGCGTGGAGGTCGGCGTGGAGATCGGCATGGAAGTCGGTGGAGGGCTCGCCGTTGGATTGCAGTTGGGCGTTCTCTCCGAACTGTCCGGGATAAATGAGCAATAGGTTGGCGCGTTCGAAGTAGCGTTGCAGCGATTGGATGATGTCGGTCATCTCCGGATTGTAGCTGACGGAGTCGTGGCGCGCTCCGATAACAACCAGTAGGTCGTCGTCGAGCACGCGGTTTGCTAATAGCATGAAATCGTCGGCACCGTCGGCCGGGCGATATTCTTGGCGTATACCGAAGCCGGATTTGGCAATAATTGCGGCGATGAGCGAACGGCTTTGGGTGTTGGCGCAGAAAATCAATCGGCAACCAACTTCATGGGCCAGCGATGCCATTGCTTCAACCCATTGGCGGAATCCTGATTCATATTCGGCTTTTGCGGGCACGAAGACTACCATGCGCGTTACGGTATTTACGGGTATGTAGCATCGCGAAAGAACAACCATAAGGTTTGTTCCCTTCAGTAGCTGTTCGATTTTGCCACCGAGGAAAGTGTCGATAACGTTAGATTTACGGTGCATACCCATCACTACTGCCGTAATGTCGCGTTCGTGGATTGTGTTGAGGATTCCGGCAACGGTGTTGATGTCGTAGCGTTCGATTGTCTCCATCTGCACGTCAACTCCGGCTGCGGCGTTCTTAGCCAGTTCGAGGGAGTTGGCTCCCATTGCCTTTGATGAACGTGAATTGTCGTTGCGGACGTGAAGGGCATAGAGCCTGTCGGCTTTGATTGATTGCTTGCGACGTCGCATCAGTAGGGCCAGTTCTGCCAGGGATGCTGCCGTAATTGGATTGGACACCGGCACGAGGATGTTGGCGTTGATGGGGACTGATTCGGCGACGGCATCCGGGGAGCCGAGCATGCGAAGCTTGATTTTGGCGGCAGCCTGGGAGGTTACAATCGGGGCGATGGCGCAGGTGATGAGGATTACCAGTACGGTGCCGTTAAGGATGGTTTCGTCCATCATCCTGGAGCCGTCGGGCAGCACCATGTTGTAGCCGATGGTAACAACGGCGAGGGCAACGGCGGTGTGGGCCGTAGTCAAGCCGAACATAATACGGCGGTCGCAACCGGCCATTTTGTAGGCTTTTTGGGCGATAAAGGCGGCCAACCATTTGCTAGCCAGTGCGACAAGGAGCATTACCAGCGCAACCAGCAGCGTATTGCCTTTTACGATTACGCCAACGTTAATCATCATGCCAACGCCGATAAGGAAGTAGGGGATGAACAGCGCGCTGCCAACGAATTCTATCGAGTTCATCAGCGGCGAGTTGGCCGGAATGTAGCGGTTCATTACCAAGCCTGCAAAGAAGGCTCCCAAGACCGGTTCCAGGCCGATTACGCCTGATAGCCATGCCGATAGGAAGACCATTACCATTACGTAGACGTATTGGGTAACCTTCTCGGCATAGTTCTTGAAGAACCAGCGGGTAAGACGGGGGTAGGCATATAGCACGGCTCCGCAGTAGAGCGCCGACTTGACGATAAGCAGGGCTATCTTCAGCCAGCTGAATTCGCCGGTTTCCTGAATGCTGACAGCTCCGGCCAGCACTAAGAGGGCTCCGACAACGCAGACGATAGTGCCGACCACGGAAATCAGTACGGCCGGCGATTTGGTAATGCCGTAGCGCGTAGCTATCGGATAGGCAATTAGCGTGTGGGAAGCGTACATTGCCGCCAACAGGAAGGCGGTAAGCCACGGCGTATGGAGCAGGTAGACGCTCGCCAATACGCCCATAACCATTGGTATCAAGAAGGTAAGGGCTCCAAAGGCGGCTCCGCGCTTGATATTTAGCCGCAGATGGTACATATCAATCTCCAGGCCTGCCAGGAACATTAAATAGAGCAGTCCAACCTGACCAAAAATTGCAAACGAGCTGTCGCGGTCGAGGATGTTAAGTCCGAATGGCCCAACAATCACGCCTGCTACAATCATACCTATGATATGAGGAATCTTTAGGCGATTGAGCACTACGGGCGCAAAGAGGATGATTACCAATACGATTAGGAAAATCGTGACCGGATTGGTAACGGCCGGGGCGGTATTTAGTAGAATTGCAAGCAACTGGGAGAGTTTTTAGGGAGAGAATATAGATTAATGATAGCTTGCCGGCCCCGTTGGTGGTTTGAGGGCGGCAAGCTATGCAATATGGATTTAGCGGTTAGCTAAGAGGTATTCGGCAATCTGCACGGCGTTCAGGGCCGCACCCTTGCGAATCTGGTCGCTGACGGTCCAGAAGGTAATGGAGTTGTCGCCGGCGAGGTCTTGGCGCAGACGGCCAACGTAGACCGGGTCGCAACCGGCCAGGCCCAGCGGCATCGGATAAACCTTTTCTGCCGGATTGTCCATAACGACAACGCCTTCGGCCTCTTCGAAAGCCTTGCGCGCTTGCTCAACGGTGATAGGCTTTTCGGTCTCAACCCAAATAGCCTCGGAATGGGCACGCATAACCGGCACGCGTACGCAGGTAGCGCTGACGCGAATCGAAGGGTCGTGCATGATTTTGCGTGTTTCGTTGACCATCTTCATTTCCTCCTTCGTATAGCCGTTGTCGGTAAATACGTCGATATGGGGGATTACGTTGTAGGCCAACTGAGCAACGAACTTCTCAACCTTAGCTTCGCGGCCGGCAGCCAGGTCAGCGTGTTGCTGAGCAAGTTCAGCCATGGCCGATGCTCCGGCCCCGCTTGCAGCCTGATACGTTGCAACATGGATACGGCGAATCTTTGCCAACTTGTCGATAGGATTGAGGGCTACAACCATCTGGATGGTAGTGCAGTTAGGGTTGCCGATGATATGGCGAGGCGCGTTCAGGGCGTCAGCACCGTTAACTTCCGGTACAACCAGGGGTACATCCTCGTCCATGCGGAAGGCGCTGGAATTATCAATCATCAGCGCACCGCGAGCCGTAATCGTTTCGGCAAATTCGCGCGATGTACCGGCACCGGCCGATGTGAAAGCAATGTCGATTCCGGCAAAAAGTTCCGGGTCGTGGGTTAGCTCTTGAATAGTAATTTCCTTACCGCGGAATGTAACTTTCGAGCCGGCTGAACGGCAGGAGCCAAACAGACGGAGTTCATCAATGGGGAAATTTCGTTGGTCAAGTACCTTAAGGAGTTCTTGGCCGACAGCGCCGCTGGCGCCGACAATAGCAACGTTCATTTTCTTCTTAGCTTCTATGATTAGAAGGGTTATAGACTAACAATCGAGCGCTGTTAGTCGTTCATAAGTTTGCGATAGCGGCGGCGCGGTAGTTCCTTACCTCCGTTTTGAGCCTTCTTGTATTCCTCGTAGTCGGAATAAGAACCCTGGTAGTAAACTACCTTGCCATCTCCTTCGAACGAGAGGATGTGGGTACAGATACGGTCGAGGAACCAGCGGTCGTGGCTAATCACCACGGCACATCCGGCAAAGTCCTCCAAACCCTCTTCCAGAGCTCGGAGCGTATTTACGTCGATATCATTGGTGGGCTCATCGAGCAGCAATACGTTGCCTTCCTCTTTCAGGGCCATAGCCAGGTGGAGGCGGTTACGTTCACCGCCGGAGAGCACTCCGATTTTCTTTTCCTGATCGGCACCGGCGAAGTTGAACTTCGAGAGGTAGGCGCGAGCGTTTACGTCGCGGCCCCCCATGCGGAAGCTTTCTACGCCTTGCGAGATTACTTGATAGACCGTATGGTCGGGAATCAGGTCGTGGTGGCGCTGGTCGACGTAGGCAACCTTTACGGTTTCGCCTACTTCAAATGAGCCGGCATCGGGCGTTTCCTGGTTCATGATCAGGCGGAACAGCGTAGTCTTGCCGGCACCGTTGGGGCCGATAACGCCTACGATGCCGTTGGGGGGCAACGCAAATTCCAGGTCCTTGAAGAGCAGTTTCTTGCCGAAGGATTTCTCCAGGCCGTGAGCCTCGATAACCTTGTTGCCCAGGCGCGGGCCGTTCGGGATAAAGATTTCCAGCTTTTCTTCGCGCTCTTTTTGGTCTTGGTTGAGCAGTCGGTCGTAGCTTGATAGACGAGCTTTACCCTTAGCCTGGCGAGCCTTTGGCGCCATGCGTACCCATTCCAATTCGCGCTCCAGCGTCTTGCGGCGCTTGCTGGCTTGCTTCTCTTCCTGAGCCATGCGCTTGGTCTTCTGGTCGAGCCATGATGAGTAGTTGCCCTTCCAGGGTATGCCTTCGCCGCGGTCCAGCTCCAGAATCCAGCCGGCAACGTGGTCGAGGAAGTAACGGTCGTGGGTAATAGCGATTACCGTACCGGGATATTGCTGCAGATGCTGTTCGAGCCAGTCGATAGATTCGGCGTCAAGGTGGTTGGTAGGTTCGTCGAGCAGCAATACGTCGGGCTGCTGTAGCAGCAGGCGGCAGAGGGCTACGCGGCGACGTTCACCGCCGGAGAGCGTCTCAACGCTCTGGTCGTCGGGCGGACACTGAAGGGCATCCATTGCGCGCTCCAGCTTGGAGTCGATGTTCCAGGCATCGGAGGCATCCAGCGCATCCTGCAGCTCGGCTTGGCGCTGAATCAGCTTGTCCATCTTGTCGGGGTCCTCCAGTACGTCGGGGTCGCCGAAGGCAGCATTTACCTCGTCGAATTCCTTCAGAAGATCCATAATCGGCTGTACGCCTTCGCGCACAACTTCGATAACCGTCTTCGATGGGTCGAGCTTGGGCTCCTGTTCGAGGTAGCCAACGGAGTAACCGGGAGCAAAAACAACTTCGCCTTGGTAATCCTTATCGATACCGGCGATGATTTTCAATAGTGACGATTTACCGGAACCATTCAGACCGATGATGCCGATTTTCGCCCCATAGAAAAACGAAAGGTAGATGTTTTTGAGAACCTGCTTTTGGGGAGGGTAGGTCTTGGAAACGCCTACCATCGAGAAGATAATTTTCTTATCGTCGGGATTGGGTGCTGCCATATTATTTTATGTAGGTTGATTCAAATGAAATTTCTGTAGTCAAGGGGGGAGGAGAGAGCAAAGAGAGGGAACGAGGAAGATTGCTTAGCGGCGCTTGCGCGGAGCGTATTTAACGGGGTAGTCGCAACGGGTTTTGCCCTCGATGATATTGTGGAGCTTGTTGCGAATAAATTGCTTGCGCAGGGGCGAGATATGGTCGATATAGAGGTTGCCGTCGAGATGGTCGAGCTCGTGCTGCACGATGCGAGCCAGGAAGCCGTGCATTTCCTCTTCGTGGGGCTGGAAATCTTCATCGTACCATTTCAGGCGGATGTGTTCAACGCGCTTAACATCCTCGCTGATGCCCGGCACACTCAGGCATCCCTCGGCGCGACTAATCTTCTCGCCGTCGAGAATTTCCAGTTCGGGATTGATAACGGCGAACTTGCGTCCCTTACATTCGGGGAACGCTTCGCTAACGGGGTCGGCGTCGATAACGACTAAGTCGATATTTTTGCCCACTTGGGGAGCAGCAAGGCCAACACCCTCCGAGGCATACATGGTTTCAAACATATTGGCCACGAGTTGCTTGAGCTCGGGGTAATCCTGCTCGACCGGAACGGATAGTTCGCGAAGTACGGGGTGGCCGTAGAGATAAACCGGTAATTTCATCTATTTGTTTCTTATGAGACGGACTCCGCGGGAGAGCCCTCTTGGATTTCTAAATTATGGTTGTTGCCGGTCGATTAGCATTGTTGCTGCCAGCGACGGCTTTCGAGGAAGTCGTTGAGAATAATGCAGGCTGCCATAACGTCGGCCGTGCCCTTTTTCTGGCGGTTCGCCTTCTTCATTCCTGATTGGAGCATCGTTTGATGGGCAATAGATGAAGTAAAGCGTTCATCGTACATCTCAAACTTCATCTCCGGGAAGGCCTTGCGCAGGCGCCCCATTGCCGGGAGAAGATAGCGCTGCGAGTCGGATGCCTCGCCCGATAGGGTGGTTGGCAGGCCAACTACAACCATATCTACCGGTTCGCGGCTGAAGTATTCGCGCAAGAATTGCTCCAGGCGCGGCGTGTCGACCGTAGTCAGGCCGTTTGCAACGATTTTCAGCGTATCGGTTACGGCGATGCCGCAACGCGCGCGTCCGAAATCAATGGCTAGTAGTCTTCCCATGCCACAAAGTTACGAAATTTTCCGCAAAGATTATTATTAAATCGCCTATGGGCGCACGCGGAGAAGATAATTGACAGTAGGAATTACAAACTTGTTACCGGAAAGCCATGCATGAGGGGTTGTGTAAGTGGTAATCAGACTGTTAACTGCTGCAAAAATCCGGCTGCAAAAATCGGGGAATGGCTAATTGATGTTAATGGGGCGAAAATTTCTTGCGAAAAATTATGCTGAATAACATAAAAGCTCTACCTTTGCATCAGTTTTTCATGGTATTAGATTTAAGGTAAG
>CAZEST010000082.1:0-8265 GCA_964514745.1 uncultured Alistipes sp. | reverse complement strand
CGGCATAGAAGTTGTGCTTCTTCATCTTGGGTTAGTTTTTATGGAATAGAATTGAGTGGCGAGAGATAACAGTAAATTGAATCTTGTATTCGCAAAGGTAATAATTGAATATTGAATAACCAAACCTTTCTTAAAGAAAAATTTTTTTGCGACGATTTTTTGCAGAAATGTATTATGCCATATCTATTATCACAAAGGTTGTGCCTAATGAGAACTGCGCGATATGGATTAGCGTTGGCTTGCTTAAATCAGAACGTAGGTTCTGTTGCGACCGTTTTCACCGCAAAATATGCGGTGAATAAGTTATTCGGGCTGAGTGGGGTGCCAACGTTGAGCTTGGAGCTGGGCGGCACGGTCTTCGGCCGGATTCCGGCAGGGATGCCAGAACTGAGTTGATCGGAGGGCATCGGGCATGAACTGCTGGATGACGAAGTTGCCGGGATAGTCGTGGGCATACTTATAGTCGGCTCCATAGCCCATCTTTTTCATCAGAGAGGTTGGGGCGTTGCGGATGTGGAGCGGTACCGGCAGGTCGCCCGAGCGCGATACTTCCTGCAAGGCTGTATTGATTGCCATATAAGCTGAGTTGCTTTTCTGCGACGTTGCTAAATATATAACGCATTCCGCCAGCGGAATACGGCCTTCAGGCATGCCGATTTTCTTGATAACATCGTAGGTTGTATTGGCCAACAGCAGAGCGTTGGGGTTAGCCAATCCGATATCTTCCGCCGCTAAGATTACCAGGCGGCGAGCAATAAACTCCGGGTCTTCGCCCCCGGCAATCATGCGAGCCAGCCAGTAGATGCCGGCATCGGGGTCGCTACCGCGAATACTTTTGATAAATGCCGAGATGATATCGTAGTGCATGTCGCCCTGTTTATCGTAGGCTGCCGGATTCTCTTGTAGGCGTTCGGTTACAACCTTGTCGTTGATAACCATCGGCTGACCATAGGGCGTAGATTGCTCCAAAAGGTCGAGGATATTAAGCAACTTGCGGGCATCGCCGCCGGAGAAGCGAAATAGGGCGGTGGTTTCCTCTACCTTTACGTTGCGCTTGCAGAGAATCTCATCGGTCTGTACGGCGCGGTCTAGCAGAATCTGAAGTTCCGTAGCCTCCAGGGGCTTCAAGGTGTAGACTTGCGCACGCGATAGCAGAGGGCGAATTACCTCAAACGAGGGGTTCTCGGTAGTAGCGCCTATAAGTGTTACCGTGCCGTCTTCAACTGCTCCCAATAGGCTGTCTTGCTGCGATTTGCTGAATCTATGGATTTCGTCGATAAACAGAATCGGTCGGCCTTTGGAGAACATGCTGCGCGCATCTTGTTTGCAACGTTCGATAACTTCGCGCACCTCCTTTACGCCCGACGTAACCGCCGACAGCGTATAGAAGGGGCTTTCAGTAGTGTTAGCAATAATCTTAGCCAACGTAGTCTTGCCAACTCCGGGTGGGCCCCAGAGAATAAACGAGCTTACATTGCCCGAATCAATCATGCGGTTGATAATTGCTCCGGGGGCTACCAAATGAGATTGGCCGATATACTGATCAAGCGTCTTCGGACGCAGGCGTTCTGCTAAAGGGGGAAGCATTATTTAGGATATATTCTGAGCTATATTTTCTATACTTACCGGTAGGAGAGAAATGCCGGATAACAGGCAAAATTAGCGAAATTAGACGGTAAAAAATTGCCCGTGCGTGTTAACGAAAATTAAATTGATATTGAAATATTTCTAACTTGACGAAAATTGGCTAATTTTATACCGTGGAAGCGAAACCTTAGTTATGTTTCGCTGTTGAATTTATATTCGCCGGGGGACCGTTCCCCGGCAACAGAATTTCAACTGAAAGATTATGAAACAAGAAAATGGCAAACGTCCGTTGATACCGCCTCTGTTGGTAACAATCTTCGGCCTTATAATGATACTGTTTTACGTTGGTATAGGCTGCGTGTTGATCTTTACCAACTTCTTCTTCTGGATGGGCTACTATTGGCGCATAGCCTTAGGCGTGCTGCTTATCGTATATGGCATCTGGCGTGCCATTCGTCAATTTAAGAGTATTGACTCGTCGATATGAAATTGAAATTTTACCTATGATGCTCAAAAATTGGGTTTAATGGTAAAAAATTTCACCGAAAGTGAAAAATAGCGTATCTTTGCAGTAAGAAGCTTAAACCGAAAAGGCTATAGAAAGTCATATTCAGAAAAACAACAAATGAAAAAGCATAGGCTGACAGCAGTGATGGCAATCGTTACCTTGATGGTAACCATATTGGCAGGTTGCACAACTAAAGGTGGACGCAGAGAAGCGCCCACGGGCAATACCTCCACTTCCGGCACATTGGTGATGGCGTGTGATGCTTCATTTGAGAATATTATGCAAGAGGAGATAGAGGTGTTTGAATTTTGCTATCCTTACGCTTCGGTGCTCCCATACTATCTCGATGACCATGCGGCTGTTGATTCTATCGTGTTTGGTAATGCTCGCGTCGCCGTGTTGACCCACGAACTGACCAAGGAGCAACTGCAGCATCTGCGCGATCGCAAGCGTGTTGCTAAGACCAAGAAAATAGCCGTTGACGCTATCGCCGTAATCGTTAATCCCGACAATCCGGTTGAGAACCTATCAATCAAAGAATTGAAGGAGATATTGACCGGCAAGGTTACCCGTTGGGATGAACTTTGGCCCTCAAAGTTAGGCAATATTCAGGTTATCTTTGACCATAGCGGTTCGAGCATTGTCAAATATATGTCAGACTCGTTGATGGATGGCCGGAAGTTCCCTGCCAATGTTTACTCCGCCAATACGATTCCGGCTGTATTCGATGCTGTAAAAACTCGCAAGAATGCTATCGGCTTGGTAGGCGTAAGCTGGATCTCGACCGACTTGAAGACTGCCGATCTATCTGCAGAAGAAAAGTTCAAGACCTTGGAGGCCGACGATACAACTACTACCGAATTTACCACCGATGTCAAAGTGCTGCCTATTCGCCGCGATGACTCCTTGGTAGCCGTTAAGCCCTATCAAGCATATATCTTCGACGGCAGTTATCCGCTGTTCCGCTCAATCTATATGATACATACCGGAGCATCCGGTTCGCTCTCCAACGGGTTCTACTCCTTCGTGACATCGTTCCAAGGCCAAAAACTCATTCAGACAACCGGCGTGTTGCCCGCCCTGGTTCAGCATCGCAATGTTGAGGTTAACTGACATCAACCTCGTGAGCGCTGAGTTGGCAACAACTTATGAAATGGAAAAATAGTAATAATGCTTTAAATATAGTAACAACATGAAATTCAAACTTTTGTTATCTCTGCTCATCGGAGGAACCATGACAATGGCTGCCGAGGGATATCAAGACGGTGTTGAATACTTCCGCGCTGACCAGCCCGAGGAAGCACTCATCATTCTGAATAATACCCTGACCAGTCCGCAGACCGACCAGGCTACCGCCTACTATTATCTCGGTCAGATTGCCCTTAAGAACGGCAAAAAAGCTCAAGCTAAGGAGCTGTTTGACAAAGGTATCGCTGCCAATGCAGAAAATGGCTACAACTATGTTGGCCTTGGTGCCCTCGCTCTTGCCGACGGTAACACTAAGGTTGCTGAGGATTATTTCAAGAAGGCTAAAGCCTTGGCAAAGAAGGATGCCGACGTGCTGACTGAAGTTCCCCGTGCTTATTTCAATGTTGACCCCGTTAAGTATAATACGGAGATTGAAAAATGGCTCGCCGATATCAAGAAGCAGTCAAAAAATACAGCGCCCGCGCCCTTCATCCTCGAAGGCGACCGCTTGGCTGAAACCAACGTTGGCGAATCGGCCGGTATGTATGAAATGGCTGCAACCTTCGACCACGAGTCAAAGACTGCTCAGGACGCCCACCCCGAAGCTTACGTTAAGTATGCACGCGTAATCTTCAAGGTTAATGAAACGGCAGCTATTCAGAAACTCCGTGAACTTCTCGAATATCAGCCCAACTCGGCTCTCGTACAGCGCGAACTGGCTGAAAAGCTCTACGATGCAAACCAGCTTACCAACGCTGCCAAGCAGTATGAGGCTTATATCCAGAACCCCAACTCATTCCAGAAGGACAAGCAGCGCCTCGTTGGTCTGCTCTACTTCGCAAAGCGTTACCCCGAAAGCTATAACTTGGCTACCAAGATTCTGAGCGATGACCCCGGGAACTTCTACATGGAACGTATGCAGTTCTACAACCAGAAGGCTATGGGCGACACGATTGCTGCTGTTAACGCTGCCGAGACTCTGCTGGCTAATCCTAAGGCTCAGCTCAACTCGCAGGACTATGTTCAGTATGCCGAACTGCTCACCGACATGGGCAACGATGAGAAGGCCATCACAATGTATGAAAACGCTGTTGCCGTTGACCCTGCAAAGGCATCCTTGCTGAAGGATTTGTCGCAGGCTTATAACCGCGGTCTGCGTTTCCAGGAAGCTGCCGATACGATGCAGAAATATGTTGATATGCAGGGCGACAATGCCGATGCTAATGACCTGCTCGCGCTTGCTCTGCGTTGGAATGCTTTGGCTTCAGCTCAGCAGAAAGAGAACAACTCCGCATGGACGGAATCCTCAAAGAAGGCCCTGGCTGCTATTGACAAGGTTGTAGCCCTTACGCCTAACCATCCGCTGGTTCTTAACCACCGCGCTCGTATCCTGCTCGTTGGCAACAATAACGAAATCAACGACGCAGTAGCTCAAGCAGACTTGGCAACCCTGAAGGCTTTGGATTCCGATCCGAAGAATGTAACTGAGCGTCAGAATATCTACGTTCAGGTTCTGGGCCGCCTGGGTAACTGGTACGTAACCAACCATAACATTTCAGAGGCAAAGACCATGTTTAATCGCTTCTACGAAATTCAGCCTACTGAAGACCTGAAGAAGTATATCGAAACTCTGAAATAAACTTATTCTCCGCTAACGGAACAATATTAAAGGAAGTGCTCCAAGCGTTACAACGGCTTGGAGCACTTTTGTAAAGTTTAAAGAACGGAGACTTTTAATCCCATGAAAACTTCCGAAGTAATCAAAATCCGACGTTCTTGCCGTACGTATAACGGCCTTAAAATTGACCATTCATCTATAAGCCAACTGATGACTTCGGTCGAAGGGGTTATGCCTTTATTCGACGATGTAGAGCAACCGATTATCAAATTTATAGATAACGAGGATATCAACGGCCGATTGGGAACTTACGGCTTTATTAATGGCGCACGTCGGTTTCTGGTGATGGCTGCCGGAAAGAGTGTGGCTCAGCAGGTTCAGGCCGGCTATGCGTTCGAACAGGTTATTCTGAAAGCTACCGAAATGGGGATCGGGACCTGTTGGCTTGGCGGTACGTTTCGCCATTCTGTGTTTGCGTCAACGATGCCGTCGGATATGGGTGATAGGGAAATTCTAATTGTTTCGCCACTGGGCCATGTAACATCGAAGCAGCGCTTCGCCGAACGCATGATGCGTAAGGTTGTGAAGGCCGATCGCCGCAAGCCGTTTTCTACGTTGTTCCCGAATATAGATCAAAATTCATCTATTGGGCGCATTATGGAGGCAGTGCGTTTGGCCCCCTCATCATCTAATTCGCAACCGTGGCGAGCAGTGCTCCGAGACGGGAATGTAGAGTTTTCATGTACAACCGATAATCGTTTTTCGGCCATTGACATGGGTATTGCCTACTGCCATTTTATGCTGCTGTCGGCAGAAGAAGGATTGCGTTGGCGTATAGATCCGGCATCGCTGATCAACCCACTGGCTCTGCGCTTCATCCCCTGCTAAATTTTCGAGTTGGCTTACGGGCCTTGTAAATAACCAAAATAAATAAGTGTGGTAAACTATTGGACAAGTCTTGTTTTCTATCAACAAATATTGTTATATTTGCGTTGCAATAATATGAGAAACAGACAACATAGACGAGGGATAATGATAACAAGACTACTGAAGGCATTTGTAATAGCTGTATGTTTGACTACAACCTTTATCGGCCAAGCTAGGGTTGCTGAGCCCGGATTGCTTATTGGTAATAGGCAAGTGAAATCGTTAGTGCGCACTTCGGATGAGGCAACTCTTGAAGATTCTCATAGTTGTGTGCTCGATATTCCGTTGATTATTAAGCTTACTGACCCCGACATAGCGTTGCCGGAGGATGTAACCGTGCTTTATCGTAGAGGTCCGTTTGTATTGGCGTATGTCCCAGAGACGCTCGTTGACGATCTAGCCGAGTTGAACGGGGTAGTGCGCATAGAGGGTAGTGCGGAGTGTATGCCATCGCTCGATCAAGCGCGCGAGTTTACCGGTTATCCCGATGTTGAAGCCGCAAAGAATCTGCCTCAACAGTATACGGGGCGGGGAGTAGTTGTAGGATTCAGTGATGTGGGTTTTGATCCAAATCATATAGAATTTAGAGATAGTCAGACCGGTCAATCGCGAGTAAAAATGCTTGTGAATTACGGTGAGATATCAGAAGATATTGTCCGTTTAACCGATGCCGAGCAGATTGCTGATTGGTCAACCGATGATCAAAGTGAATGGCATGCAACTCATGTTGCCGGAATCATGGCCGGAGGATATACGGCGAATCCATATTACGGTATAGCTACCGAGGCCGATATCGTTGCTACTACCAGCAACCTTAACGAGGCATTGCTGCTGGCCGGTGCGGAGGATGTAATTGCCTATGCTAAGGCCCATAATGAGCCGGCGGTTATTAATATGTCGATTAGTGAGGCGGTGGGTCCGCACGACGGAACATCGTTGTTCTGCCAGTATCTCAAGCTCTTGTCGGAGGATGCTACAATTTGTATTTCGGCCGGAAATGACGGTATACGTGTAGGCCACTGGTTTGGTAGTTTCCCGGAGGATACCTCAACGGCAGCTGCCGTTGTTGATTACCATACGTGGAGCCCGGCAACGGCCGAAGGCTATCTGGATATATGGGGCAAAGATGCTTCGCCATTTCAGTTTGCTGTAGTTGTTCATGACCTGGATACGGAGCAGGTTGTTGCGCGCATAGAGATGCCTGAAATAACCGCGGAAAATCCGGAGATAGTTTATACCGTAGCTTCGTCGGGAATTTATCTGTCAGAAACAGGGTCGGATGAATCAGATGGCATGGTAAGTGATGACTTTGCAAACTTTTTGAATGGCTTCGTAGCTGTCTCTACGGAGATAAATCCCGAAAATAACCGATTTCATGCGTTGGTTCATCTAGATGTAGTGAACCATACCGATGAGGAGGGAAATATCTCGGAGCGTTACCTTGTAGGGTTGGAGGTGCTCGGTAAAACGGGCCAAGCACTTGATGCCTACAGCGATGCTAACCTAAGAATGCGTTCTCTGCCGGGTTATCCTTCTTCATTTAGGATAACAACAGAAGGTACGATTAACGATTTTATAACCGGTGAGGGCACAATCGGTGTAGGAGCGCTTTGTTCGCGCAATGATTGGCCGGTTATAGATGGCGAAGATGCTTCCGGCAGTTATACGGTGGGCGATGTTACTACGTTCTCATCGTATTCGCCTAACGCCGTCTTCGGGCGTTTGCCTGACATTGTAGCGCCCGGAGCCTATTTGATTTCATCGTTGTCAACGCCATATGTAAATGTGCATCCGAGTCTGCTAACGAGCATGTCGTATGTTACGGTTGATGATGGTCAGAGCTATTATTGGAAATCCGCGTGCGGCACGTCTATGTCGTCGCCGTATGTAGCCGGTGTGTGTGCCTTAATGTTGCAAGCCAATCCGTCGGCAACGCCTGCCCAGATTAAGGAAGCAATCATTGCAACAGCCTCACAACCTACAGTGAATAGTAGCGATGCCCGTTGGGGCAAGGGAATACTGGATTCCTACGGGGCTATTAGCAAGATCCTGTCGATTAGTAGCGTGGACCTTCCGGGAGCTGATGACAATACGGAGCTCATCCCGATAGAAGCGTTCCTGAACGGAAGCGTCGATGCGTCAATCCCCTATGAAATATATAACCTTCAGGGGGTAAAGATGCAGCCCAATAGTCTCTCTCCCGGCATCTACATCCTCCAAACCCCAACCTCAACCCGCAAATTCGCAGTCCGTTAGTATTGCATATATCATAATGATAAATCCCGAAGAATGTCGGTTGACACTCTTCGGGATTTATAATGGTTATTTAGGCTTGCGGTGGCAAGCTTGGGATTTTAGATGCCGAGATCCTTGCGGATGAGGTCGATCTTAGCGAGGGCTGCAGCCTCTGCCTTGTGGTAGTCGGCACGGGTTGCCA
>CAZEST010000081.1:3423-8311 GCA_964514745.1 uncultured Alistipes sp. | reverse complement strand
TGACAATGGCTGACTTCGGTGGTACTTACTACGATAACATCCTCTACTGGCGTACATACTATAATCTGATCAACTCTTGTAACTCAGTGCTCTCGCTGATCGATGCTGCATCAGAAGATGGCGAACTCCAATACTTCCGTGCTCAGGCTTACGGTTTCCGTGCTTACGCTTACCTGAACCTCGGCCAAATGTATCAGTTTACCTACGCCCACAATCCTCAGGCTCTGACCGTGCCCGTTCTGTTGGATACCAACCTCGACGAATGTGCTGCTAACGGTTGCGCCCGTGCTACCTGCGAAGAACTCTATGCTCAGATTCTTTCTGACTTGAACACCGCTATCGACCTGCTCGATAAGGCTCAGGCTCAAGGCGTAAGCCGTAAGACCGAAGCTTCAGGCGGTAACATTAAGACCTTCGTTAACCAGGCTGTTCTTTACGGTCTGAAGGCACGTGTTGACTTGATTAAGCAAGACTATACGTCAGCTGAAGCTGACGTAACCGAAGCTATCCGCCTGGCTACAGCCGACGGTTGCCGCGCTTACACCAAGGACGAGGTTGCAAAACCCGCCTTCAGCGATATTACCGATCCTTCATTCCTGTGGGGTTACTACGTAGATCCCAGCTCAAGCCTTACCAGCCTTATCGGTTGGGGCGGTCAGATGATTACATGGCACCCCAACGGTTATCCCGGTGCAGGTTGCTACCGCAAGATCAACAAGGTTCTCTACGCTCAGATTCCTTCAACCGACGTTCGTAAGGGCTGGTGGTTGAACGAAAATGCTCAGCCCGGTTCAGGTATGCCCAGCGACTACCGCGACTACATCAACCCCTCCAATGCCGATGGTTACGGTATCGATCCCGTGCCCGCATATTGCAACGTTAAGTTTGCTGCTTACGACGACGCTCCCGGCGAAACACTCGCAGCAGAGGATATCCCCTACATGCGTATGGAAGAGCTCTACCTGATGCTCGCTGAAGCTCAGGGTATGCAGAACCCCTCTCAGGGCGCAGCTACTCTTGCCAACTTCGTTAAGAGCTATCGTATGGAGACCTACAGCTTCAATGCAACATCTAAGGATGCTTTCCTGAACGAACTCTGGTTCCAGCGTCGTATCGAACTTTGGGGCGAAGGCTTCAGCTACTTCGACATGATGCGCTTTGAGAAGCCCCTCGATCGCGTTGGTGCAGGCTACGATGCTACTCTGGTTTACCAGGTACAGCCTAACGACCCCGTTCTTATCTATGAAATCATCCAGTCTGAGGCTGAAAACAACCTGCTGATTGGCAACGTAAGCAACGGTGCTGTTAAACCTGATGCAGTTGCAGATAACTAATCCGTGGCTCCGACTACCTAACAGTTAACTAATTTTGAATATCTTAAGAAATTCCAAGATATGAAAATCAATAAAGTAATTCTGGGTCTGGGTGTAGTGAGCCTCATGCTTACCTCCTGCGACAAGGCTGCTGAACAGGACTACACTCCTGCAGCCGGCGTTGCTACCCCTCCCGCATATTTCAGCCTCGACTACACTTCAAGCGTAGTTCTCGAGGAAGAGCAGGAATCATTTGAAATCACCCTGTATCGTGCTGATGGTGGTGCTGCTCAGACAACTCCGGTTGAGCTGACCATGACTACCAACGCTCAGGCCGACGGCCTGTTTACAGTTCCTACCGCTTCCGGCGATAAGGCAATTAATACAAACGAAAAAGTAACCGCTCAGGTAACCTTCGCAGAGGGCGCTACCGAAGCTTCCCTGCTTGTATCCTATCCTTGGGACAAGATGAAGGACCTTTCAGGCGTTGAATTCGACTTCAATCTCTCGGTTGACGGCGAAGATACTCCCTACTTCCTGACCAGCACATCTTACGATGTAATGTATGTGCCCTGGATGTCGCCTGTTGACGAAGAAACCGGTGAAACTACCTGCTACTTCCTCGATGACCTGATTTACTCAGGCTGGCGTCTGACCGGTTATCCTACCCCCTTCAAGTATGAAGTGGATATCCAGTATAACCCGATCGCTCTCGAACGCGAAGGCAAGTTGATCTATCGTATCCAGACTCCTTACGCTAACCTCGGTCACTACGGTAACTCTTCTAACATGTTCGTCTTTGAAGGCTACGACGACAATGGCGAACTGATTAAGAACGTAATGTATGTCAACGCAACCGACCCCTACGATGTATATCTCTGTAAGAACAATGGTGATCCCTTCACCGATATTTACAATACCTACTACACCATCTCTCCCGACTACGGTAATGTAGGTTACATCGACCGTTCGGCTTGCTACCTGGCTGACGAATACTGTGTATTCAATGGCAGTGGCTACTCTAACTCAGGCGGCTCGGCTTCTCTTAACGGTTACATCGATGAGAGCGGTAAGAAGATTATCTTCCCCGAACAGCACTTCTACGTAGTTATGCTTGGCGACGGCGAAGCTATCACCTACGGTCAGGAACTCCAGATCTGGCTCCCCGGTGCTAAGGAAGAGGCAGAATGGAACGACCTCGGTATGGCTACATTCACCGATAACCTCGTTGGTTACCTCGACGACTTCGGCGAACAGACCTACGATGTTCCCGTTCAGCAGAACATTAAGGATTCAAGCCTCTATCGTTTGATCAGCCCCTACACCAATAACTGGCCCGACGGTGGTTACGAAACCGATGAAGACTACAATGTAGAAATCAGCGTCTCTAATCCCGAATGTGTTATCGTTGAGCTCAGCGAAACCGGTCGTGAACTTCCCCTGGTTCCCGGTGGACGCTTCGCTTACTCCAACTACCTGACCAACGTGGCTAACCTGACGATGAACTATTATACTACTCCTTGGACTGAGGCGCAGGTTATCTCTCAAGGTATGAACGATAAGTTTGAGAACAACGTTATCCGCATTAATAATCCTATTCTTTGGTTCGATAATGACAACGAAGATATTGTTTCAACCTCAGACTTCCCCGAAATCTACTTCGAGGTAGTTCTTCCTTCGGCTGACAATGCTCCTCGCTACGTAACCAAGGCTGCCAAGAACAAGCTGGGTACTCGCCGCTCTTCAGAAATGAAGGCTCACAAGCTCCCCTTGCTTCACTCACTTAATAAGTAAGCCATCTAATAGCTGATTAATCATCGGCCTGAAGAGGCTGAGCATTCAGCCTGAAAGCTTCGATTGATATAATCAACTCGCAATAAAAGGCGCGTTCCCCCTGGCGGGAGCGCGCCTTTCGCGTATAATATAGCTGATTTTTGTTGTTTGAATTTCTAAAAAAATATAGAGAAACTCGATAATGATTTTGGCAAAGTCGGGAAAAGTTTGTAACTTTGCAACGCAAAATCCGGGAACGATATTCCGCGATGCAAAATATTGATTGCATCCGAGCGGTATCTTCCAAAAGAGATGATGCTTTCCAGCCGCAATAGCTCAGTCGGTAGAGCATTTCATTCGTAACGAAAAGGTCGTGGGTTCGAGTCCCACTCGCGGCTCCCTCGGAATAGCTGACAATCACGTGCTTAATAATGCTGTCGATTGTCAGCCATTCTGACGTTGAACGGTATTAACAATGTTTAACGCGAAATTTGTAATCTAATCTCGATTTAAATCGTTATTTTTGCAAATTGACAAGTATGGCTCTTTTCACAAGAGCTAGTTTTTTGCGTTTTTGTTATCGTTAGGCCTTGCCTTCCCCTCGGGCTGGGTAAGCATACTATTGAGACTACAAATCAGAGCATGAGACAATTAAAAATATCCAAATCAATCACCAATCGCGAGAGCGCTTCGCTCGACAAGTATCTGCAGGAAATTGGTCGTGAGGAGCTTATCTCGGTAGAACAGGAGGTAGAACTGGCCCAGCGTATCCGCGAAGGGGACGAAGTTGCCCTGGAGAAGCTGACCCGTGCGAACCTGCGTTTCGTTGTGTCGGTTGCCAAACAGTATCAGAACCAAGGTTTAAGCTTGCCTGACCTTATCAATGAGGGTAACCTCGGATTGATTAAGGCTGCGCAGAAGTTCGATGAGACTCGTGGTTTCAAGTTCATTTCGTATGCTGTTTGGTGGATTCGTCAGTCGATTCTGCAGGCTCTTGCCGAGCAAAGCCGTATCGTCCGTCTTCCTCTGAATCAGGTTGGTTCGCTCAACAAAATTTCCAAAGCGTTGTCGAAGTTTGAACAGGAGAATGAACGCCGTCCCTCGGCAGAGGAATTGGCCGAAACTCTTGACGTTCCCGTCGATAAGGTAGCCGACACGCTGAAGGTATCGGGCCGTCATATTTCAGTCGACGCGCCGTTTGTAGAGGGCGAAGACAACTCGTTGCTCGACGTTCTGACCAATGATGACAGCCCTATGGCCGATTCTACTCTTAATCAGGAGTCGCTCTCCAAGGAGGTAGATCGCGCGCTGCATCAGCTGCATGAACGTGAACGTGAGATTCTGAAGATGTTCTTCGGTATCGGATGCCAGGAGATGACTCTCGAAGAGATTGGTGCGAAATTCGACCTTACTCGTGAGCGTGTGCGCCAGATTAAGGAGAAGGCAATTCGTCGGCTGAAAGGACAGAAGTCGAGATTGCTTAAGACATATTTAGGTCAATAGAACCATTATTCAAGCCCTATAGCTTGTAAATCAATAAGTGATAAATAGAGAAAGCGCTTACCCTAACCAACGGGCAAGCGCTTTCCCTTTTCGGTCCTCCTCCTTGACTTCGTTCGCAAGGATGATGATTATATTGTTCGCCGGGGGCTTTAGTTGATGAAGCGGTAGAGGGATTTGTAGGAGGCGGTTGAGCCGATGCAGACAAAGATGTCGCCGGGGAGCACACGCAGGTCGTCGGCATCAGCGTCGGCATCAGCGTCGGCGCTGTTGGCGTTGATTGGGAGCTGCTTTACAACGTT
>CAZEST010000081.1:0-3323 GCA_964514745.1 uncultured Alistipes sp. | reverse complement strand
CGTCGGCATCAGCGTCGGCGCTGTTGGCGTTGATTGGGAGCTGCTTTACAACGTTGCGCGATATGCCCAGGATATTTTCGTGAGCGCTGGGGCGCGTAGCGGCAATAAGGCGTAGGCCGTGGAGCACGCTGGAGGTAATGTCGGCATATTTCATTTGGAAGAAATATTCCGGAGCCAGGAAGCGCATGATAAACGTGTCGGGGCTAACGCGGAGCGTAGCTACATCGGAGCGCAATTCCATCTCGTTGACAAGGTCGTGGGCCGCGCGCTGTTCGGGTGTTAGTATGCGTTGCACCTTCAGTCCTTCCAGGATTGACTGGTGGAGTTCGTCGATAGCGCGGGCAAATATATTCTTGATGCCGATTTTTTTCAGCAAAGCTACGGTCTTAACCGATGCCCCGAAATTCTCGCCTATGGCAACGATTACCAGGTCGACATTTTTCAAGGGCAGGGCTACCAGCGAAGCTTCGTCGGTAGAATCGAGGATGTAGGCCTTCGCGATGTAGTCTTTGATGGCTTCAACGTTTTGGGGATGGATGTCCGCACCGATTACCTCGTGGCCCATGTCGGTAAGGTCGCGAGCAAGGTTTGCACCGTAAATTCCGAGTCCGATGATTAGGTAGCGCATGGTATTCTTTAGGGGGGAAAAGTAGGTTAGCTAATGATAATATTGTCGGATGGTAGACGATAAGGCGGTTCGCTATGAACGCCTACGATGCCGATTAATAGAGATATTATACCAACTCGGCCAAGGAACATGGCAGAGGATAGCAGTATTTTCGAGGGAATAGACAGGAGCGGCGTAATGCCCAGCGATGAGCCTACGGTAAACAGGGCGGATATAGCCTCATATATCAGGTCGCGCAACGGTAGGGTAGGTTCCAGGCCTACCAGAATCAGGGTGTAGATCAGAAGGGAGAGAATTGATAGGCTGACTACGGCGTGTGCGCGTCGGATAGAGTGGGGGGCAATAGTGCGGCCAAAAGCTATTACTTTTTCGCGCCCGAAGATGATCGATTTTAAGTGGAGCAAAATGGTTGCGAACGTGTTTACCTTGATGCCGCCGGCTGTTGACTGCGATGCGCCGCCTACCCACATCAGGAACATAAACATCAGTATCGTAACATTCATGAATCCCGACGGATTTACCGAGGCAAAGCCCGAGGAGCGAGGTACGAATGAGTTGAACCATGATTGAATAATTTTGTCGGTCCAGCTCATGCCGGTCAGCGAATTGTTATATTCGAAAATAAGGAATAGCAGGGTAGAGACGAGCATAACAACCGTTGTCGTTACCAAGACAATTTTCGTGTTAAGGTCGTAGATATGGATAGGCTCACGCAGCGTGCGATTGTAGCGAATCTTCTGCCAGAGCTTACGGACCTTGCTAAATAATGCTTGCTTGAAGTTTACCAGGATAGGGAATCCGATACCGCCGGCAGCAACCAGCAGGGTAATTACAATGTAGATAGATTGGTTCGATTCGAGCAGTATTGGATTAGATAGGCCTCCTTCGATGTTGGAGAATCCGGCATTGCAAAAAGCCGACAGCGAATGGAAACAGGCAAATACCAGTTCGTCTTCGATGCTCATGCCGGGGATGGTAGCGTGGATGCTGCAGAAGATAGCGATAGCGCCGATAGATTCAATAACGATGGTAAAGCCGAGGATGTAGAGCAGGGTAGGCAATAGTGAACTCATGCTTTTGGAGTAAACCATGTCGCCAACCATCAGCTGGCTGTAGACCGAGGTATTGCCGCTGAAGAATAGCGCAAAGAAGCTGGTAAAGGTCATTAAGCCTAATCCTCCGGTCTGAATCAGCAGGGCTAGAATCAGCAGACCTGTAGGGGTAAAAGTTGACGCAATGTCGATCGGCGTCAGTCCGGTAATGCAGATAGCCGATGTCGCCAGGAATAGCGAGTCGACGTAATCAATGCCGTTGACCGTACAGCGCGGCATCATTAGCAACAGCGAGCCGATAAAAATAAGAATCAGGAAACTGGCCGACAGGATGAGCGATGGATTGGTCCGTTTGCCTAAGAAGTTTATAATGCCAAGGGAGATGTCTACAATGCAGTAAGCCCCCAGGATAATGTAGAGCAGCGGTTTCGAATAGATAATCGCGTCGAGGAGCGGAAACAGGGGGTGGGCCGGATGGGGGTATAAGAGCGGAAACAGGGTCAGGAATACCGCTATGTCAACAATCCATTTTACCAAGCGCGTTCGGCGTATGGTTTGGCGAAACTGCAGCGTAAACCGATAGATAATGTTGACGATGAAAAGAATTTGGCAACCATGTAGGATAGTTGTCAGGCGCTTGATATTGGCCGGACTATGGTCGAACCCAAACTTAACGATGAGCCCCGAAAGGCAAATCAGCGAGGCAATAAAGGTCAATACCCCTAAAACATTGCCCCCCAAGCGTATCGCCGGCACAAACCGTGAGGTAAACCTCAGATAGGCATGTTTTGCAACGAGCCAGTTTTGATTTATGCTTGATAACTTGGGGGACATTGAAGGGGAGGGGGGGAGAGCGTTGGCGCTATTAGCGCTTGAGCAGGTTGAGCAGAGAGCCTAAGCCTGAGGTAGACGATTCAGAGGAATCGGTGGTAGTTTTGGTCTCTGTGGATGTGTTAGTTGATGAGTTGGTGGTAGAACTGCTGGATGAGGTTCCGGTCATACCGCCCAGGAATGTGCCCAGCAAGCTGCTGCCGGTAGAGCTGGAGGAAGAAGAGCTGCTGGAGGAAGAAGAGCTGCTGGAGCTTGCAGAACCGGAGGCGTTGGCAGTCTTGGTCAGGGCGAAACCGGCGTTCAATCCTTCGTAGCTATTGAGCAGACTGGCAGCGGTTTTGAGTGAAGACTGGCCGGATACAGAAGCTACGGTGTTCATCAGGCTCAGCAACTTCGATGCATCGAAGGTAATAATCAGGCCGGAGGTAGTCTGCTGAACGTCGGCTTCGATAGAGCCGAAGCTGATAGCGCCGAGGGCCTGGAAGTTGAAGATGAAATAGTTAGAGCTGGTCTTGGAAGAATCGCGAGAAAACGTACCGCTAAGGCTGGCCTTCTTCAGTTTGAAGGTGAAGGTCTTATCGTAGTTGAGCGTTACGGTCAGGTTTTCCATACCGGCTTTCTTATAGTAGGGGGAGAGCTTATTAACGATAACAGAGCTCATAGCAGCGCCACCGGCTTTCTGCAGGAAGTTTTCGCTCTGGAAGGTAATAGCCGGTTCGTTATACTTGTAGACGCCGGCGATGTCGGCTTCGGTCAGGGTGCTGCTGCCACCGAGCAGGCCTGAAATCAGGCTACCGAGGGCTCCTGATAGG
>CAZEST010000080.1:0-8409 GCA_964514745.1 uncultured Alistipes sp. | reverse complement strand
TTTTTCAGAATTGCTTGCCATGGAGGAGTTGGGGTTGGTGATAACGGGAGCTTTTGGGGGGATTGCCCCGGGTTAGGGGCGTAGCGCGAAGGAGGCGGTTTTGGATTCGCCTTTGGAGGTGCTGATTTGCTTGAATGAAAGGGTATGGGCAAGGTTCTCTTTGATGAATGAGGAGGTGCCAACCCAGCTTTCGGAGTAGCTGTCGTTATTGGGCGAGCTGACGGTAAGGGTAACGTTCATGATATGCCCGTTGTCGCGCCAGGTATAGCTGCCGTAGACCGGCATGGAGCTACTGCCTGAGTAGTCAAGCGTGCCTTCGATGCGTCCGTTTTGGAAGAGAATTACGTTGAGCGAAGCAACGCCTCCGGGCGTTACGGTTCCGGTATAGGTTAGTGGACGGTTAAATAGCGACATGGCTTCGCTACCGCTGCCAACGCCCGGCTGACTATAGTCATCGTTGGTCGACGCATTGCTCGATTCGAGTTCTGCCTGTTGTTGACCGGCAAGGTTGTCGGCGGCAGCGAGCTCGGTTCCTTCTGCTTGTGTCGCTTCAGGAGTTACTTCAACGCTGCGAGGCTGCAACAGCCACCATGCACCAACGGCGATGGCGAGCACCGCCAGTACGGTAATTACGACCACCAGTGTTAAGTTGTTTTTGAATGGCTTACGCCGGTAGCGTCGATCTTCGGGATAGTAGCGTTGTTGAGGGTATTGCTCTCGCTGATATTGGCCTTGTTGATGATACGGGCGTTGCAGATGTTGCTGGCCTTGCTGACGTTGTCGGTCTTGCTGCATAGGTTCACGCTCCCCCTGCAGCCTCTGTTGCTGAGGCTGAGGCTGCTGGGAGGGGCGTATAACGGGCCGCGGTTGACTAACGCGTGGCTGAGGATTATTTTGATTGGGAGTTGTTGAACCTGAAGAAGAATTTTCCATTGTGTGAAAAATTAACGATTATTCCCATTCAATCGTGGCTGGCGGCTTTGAGGAGATATCGTAGGCTACGCGGTTTACACCACGTACGTGGTTGATAATCTTATTAGAAACTTCGGCCAGGAATTCATAGGGAAGATGGGCCCAATCGGCGGTCATGGCGTCGGTAGAGGTTACGGCTCGCAGAGCAACGGCGCGCTCGTAGGTGCGTTCATCGCCCATTACGCCAACGCTCTGCACCGGCAGCAGGATTACGCCTGCCTGCCAAACCTTGTTGTAGAGGTCCCATTCGCGCAGACCATCGATGAATATCTTGTCGGCATCTTGCAGGATGCGTACTTTTTCGGGGGTAATGTCGCCGAGGATTCTGACGGCCAAGCCGGGGCCGGGGAAGGGATGGCGAGTAATCAGGTGCTCCGGCATTCCCAGTTCGCGACCTACCGCGCGCACCTCGTCTTTGAATAGCAAGCGCAGCGGTTCGCAGAGCTTAAGGTTCATCTTTTCGGGCAGACCGCCAACGTTGTGGTGGCTCTTGATGACCGTGCCGGTGATGGATAGCGACTCGATGCAATCGGGGTAGATAGTGCCTTGCGCGAGCCATTTTACATCTTTGAGCTTATGAGCCTCTTCGTCGAAAACGTCGATGAAGCCTTTGCCTATAATCTTGCGTTTGCGCTCCGGTTCGGTAACGCCGGCCAGTTCTTTGAAGAACTTGGCGGAAGCATCAACGCCGATAACGTTCAGGCCGAGGCCTTGATAGTCGCGCATTACGTCGGAGAATTCGTTCTTGCGGAGCATACCGTGGTCAACGAATATGCAGGTCAGGTTTTTGCCGATAGCTTTGTTGAGCAGTACGGCAACTACTGATGAGTCGACACCGCCGCTCAAGCCTAACACTACCTTGTCGTCGCCTAGCTGTTCGCGCAGAGCGGCAACCGTAGAGTCTATGAATGATGCCGCACTCCAGTCTTGACGCGAACCGCAAACGTCAACAACGAAGTTGCGTAGCAATTCAGTGCCTTGCAGCGAGTGGAACACCTCGGGATGGAACTGTACGCCCCAAGTCTGCTCGCCTTCAACGCGATATGCGGCAATCTTTACCTTGTCGGTAGAGGCTATGCTGCGGAAGTTGTCGGGGATTTGGGTGATGGTGTCGCCATGGCTCATCCAAACTTGGCTCCCGGGCTGAATACCCTTGAAAATCGGCTCGTTGGAATCAACCTTTTCGAGCAGTGCGCGGCCATATTCGCGGGTGCCTGCCGGCTCTACTTTGCCGCCGTCGGTCCACGCCATGAATTGCGCGCCGTAGCAGATACCCAATACCGGCAGGCGCTTACGTATCTTAGATAAATCGGCCTTAAAAGCCTTTTCATCATAGACCGAGAAGGGCGAACCGGACAGGATTACGCCGATAACGGAGGGGTCATCGTGGGGAAACTTGTTGTAGGGGATGATTTCACAGTAGGTGTTGAGTTCGCGGACGCGACGCCCGATGAGCTGTGTGGTCTGCGACCCGAAGTCTAGAATAACAATCTTTTCCTGCATCGTTTAGCTGGTATGGATGGATTTGCATGCAAAGTTACGAAAAATCGGGCGAAGTTGGAGCAGGATTGCCGAAAATAAACTAATTTTGTAAAAACTTACTTTCTAGAACCTTATAACCCATGAAAAAATTGTTATCATTATTGGTATCTATTTCGATCATAACTATGGTTGCACCAATACAAGCTAAGAATGTAAAACTCCGAGCCGATAATATCGATGAAGTGGTTAAAGCTATGAGCATTGAGGAGAAGGTTGACTTGATAATCGGTACCGGTATGCCCGGTATGGATGAGGAAAATCCATCGCCGGTAATCGGCGCTACGCGAAATATCGTGCCGGGGGCTGCCGGCACAACGTTGCCTATTCCCCGTCTGGGAATCCCGGCCATCGTATTGTCTGACGGGCCGGCCGGATTGCGCATCGACCCCGTGCGTGAAGGCGATAGCCAGACCTACTATTGTACGCATTTCCCCATCGGCACGCTCCTGGCCTCTACCTGGAATACCGATCTCGTAGAAGAGGTTGGTAAGTCGATCGGTAATGAGGTGCTGGAATATGGAGCCGATGTGCTTTTGGCTCCGGCCTTGAATATCCATCGCCATCCGCTCTGTGGTCGCAACTTTGAGTATTATAGCGAAGACCCGGTGATTAGTGGCAAGATTGCTTCGGCCTATGTCCGCGGTGTGCAGTCCAACGGGGTTGGTACGTCAATTAAGCATTTTGCTTGCAATAATCAGGAGACCAACCGCATGGGCGACGATGCTCGCGTATCGCAGCGAGCCTTGCGCGAAATCTATCTGAGAGGGTTTGAAATAGCTGTTAAGGAATCGCAGCCTTGGACCGTAATGTCGTCATACAACCGACTCAACGGCACGTATACGTCAGAGGACTACAATTTGCTAACCACCACGCTTCGCAATGATTGGGGCTTCGGCGGCATGGTAATGACCGACTGGTTTGGCGGCTCCGATGCGGCCAAGCAGATGCGTGCCGGCAACGATATGCTTCAGCCCGGCTATGCTAAGCAGCGCCGGCAGATTCTCGACGCTGTTAACGATGGTTCGTTAGACGTAACGGAAGTTGACCGCAACGTAAAGCGTATCCTCGAACTTATCGTTCGTACGCCTCATTTCAGAGGATATAAGTACTCCAATCGGCCCGACCTCGAAGCTCACGCTAAGGTTACGCGCCGGGCTGCTACGGAGGGTATGGTATTGCTGAAGAATGATAATTACTCGCTGCCATTGAAGGCGGATGTTAAGAAGGTTGCCCTGTTCGGTAATACGTCTTATCGCTTTATTGCCGGCGGCACCGGTTCGGGCAACGTAAATCGCGCCTATACGGTCTCTCTGCTTGATGGCTTGCAGAACGTAGGATATCAGCTTGATGAACAACTTGGTCAGCTTTACGAAACATATCTCTCCGATTATGAACTGAACCGCAGGCCTCCGGAGGGTATTGAGGCTATCCTGGGCAGCAACGATAGGGCAGAGGAGTATGCTATCTCGGCCGAAACCGTAAAGGAGATGGCCGGCAGCAACGATGTAGCGATCATTACGTTGGGCCGCATTTCAGGCGAGTTCCACGACCGCTCGGCTGCCGATTTCAACCTCTCGCGTAACGAACGCGCGCTAATCGAACAGGTTGCTACGGCCTTCCATGAGCAGGGCAAGCGTGTTATCGTTGTGCTTAATATCGGCGGTGTGATTGAGACAGACTCGTGGAAGGATCTGCCCGATGCAATTCTTTGTGCATGGCAACCGGGCCAAGAGGGGGGCAACTCCGTGGCCGACGTACTCAGTGGTAGGGAGAACCCGTCGGGCAAGCTGACGATGACCTTTCCGATATCATTCGCCGATGCTTGGAGTTCGATGAATTTCCCGATTGACCAAGACTCGGAAACAATGCAGCTGAAGCCTTCGGGGGTTAGTGCGAATCGTAAAAACGTTGATTATACCAACTACGATGAGGGTATCTATGTAGGATATCGCTATTTCGATAGCAAGTCAACCGATGTTTCATATCCGTTTGGCTATGGCCTTTCGTATACAACGTTCAAGTTTGACCATCCGATGATTACCGAGGGTGATGATCAGACGCTGACGGTTGCCGTGCAGGTTACCAATACCGGTTCTGTGGCTGGTAAAGCTGTTGTTGAGCTGTTCGTTTCGGCGCCGAATCAGCGCCTGGAGAAACCGAAGCAGGAGTTGAAGGGGTTTGGTAAGACTGGCGAACTGCAGCCGGGCGAAACGCAATGCGTAGCAATCCATCTTCACCAACGCGATCTTGCTTCGTTTGACGAAGCCCTTAATGCGTGGGTTGCCGACAAGGGCGAATATACGGCCCGTCTCTGTTCCGCTCTCAATTCCGTTGAGGCCTCCGAGACTTTCCGCCTCGATTCTCCCTACATCGAGCCCGTCTCCCCCGCTAAATAACGTTTAGCTGCGCAAGCAACCTATTTTCTTCTAGTAACGGAGGCCTACTGTAGCCTCCGTTAGTTATCTGTGTAATTTGTGTGAGGCATTTCCCTTTCGGATGCTTCTTTTGAGTCATGCTGTAGAAAGTTATAAAGTGTTAAATAAAAAAACTGCTATTTTAGCCACAAATAGCTATTGACAATCGATTGTTTGTTTTGTAAATTTGCGGCGTTGTGCAGATGATTAATTGTAGAGATAACTGCATGACAATGAAACGCTGTTAACTAAATAATTCAAATTCTATGAAAAGGTTAATAATGGTGGTTTGCGGACTGCTGATAGTAGCCTGTAGCCGGCTAGCTGCTTCAGACGCTTCCTCGGAGCAGATTATGGAGGTGCGCAACGTAACATACGATTACCAGATTCGCGAACAGACCGAATATTATTCAGCCGATATTATTGGAGAAATGGATGTCACGCTCTACTGTAAGGGTTACTCTTATTTTCGGGCAATGTTTACAGGCGGACATTTCTCAAGTGAGGATGAAGCTCCTATCTTTAGAGAGTGGACTGCATTCTGCAATCCGGAGGGAGAGGAAGTTTTAGTCCGTTTCCCTATTATTACGTGGGGAAGTTGGATTAAATGTGGCTACTTCTCGCATGAGTTGCAAGAGATGGTTTATATACCGTCGATCTGCTCGAACGATTACATAGATCCTGCAGATTTGGCTGCTGTAACCGGTGGTGTAGAGGATGTCGTTGCTGATGATGAGATATCTGTAGCGATGGTCAATGATGCAATTCGCATCAGTGGCGTAAATGATGCGAATTTGGCAGTTAGCGTATATAACGTGCAGGGAGAATGTATGATGTCTACTCTGTTGTCTGTGAATGGTTCTTGTGATATTCCGATGACTCGTTATGCTTCTGGAATATATATCGTTTCGGTTCAGACAACTAACGCTAGTAAAATCGTTAAAATCGTGAAATCGTGAAGACTGCCTTATAAATAATATTTACGGAGTTATGAGATAAAATTCAAAAGCGCCGCGGCTTGGATGCTGCGGCGCTTTTTTAGGGGGTAAACGGCGTTTACTTCGTTGGTGGTAGGGGTTGATTGCGAATGAGCCGAACGCTATTCGGGGTCGGCAGGTTGTTCAACCCTGTTTTTTGCCTTGGACTTTGTTTTCTCGGAGGAGGTTTTATCGAGGTCCTTTTCTTCTTTAAGATCGATTTCGTTGCGCTTGGCGTCAACTACTTTGTATTGTAAGTAGGCAAGCGATTGGTCGGCAACGACCTTGAATTTTCCTCCCAATTCCAGTCGCCAACGGCGATAGATTGAGATGAGGCCTTTCTTAAGATATGCGTCTACGAAGGGGTGGACGTAAAGGATGAAGTCTTTAACCTGCAATTCTCGGATGAGGTAGGAGAGCTTTTCGTGAAGCGTGTCGGTAAAGAGAAGCGAGGGTTGCACTTCTCCCTTGCCAAAACATGAGGGGCAGGTTTCAGACGTTACGATGTCGAGAGCCGGGCGAACGCGTTGACGGGTGATTTGCATCAGGCCGAACTTGCTCAGGGGGAGGATGTTATGGCGCGCTCTATCGGTAGCCATTACTTGGCGCATGTGGTCGTAGAGGGCCTGGCGGTGTTCGGCTTTATTCATGTCGATAAAGTCGATAACGATGATGCCTCCCATATCTCGGAGCCTCAGCTGACGGGCAATTTCGTCGGCGGCACGCAGGTTTACGTCTAATGCGTTAGTTTCCTGGTCGTTGCCTGCCTTTGCGCGGTTGCCTGAGTTAACGTCAATAACGTGAAGCGCCTCGGTATGCTCGATGATGATGTATGCGCCCGATTTGAATGAGACGGTTTTGCCGAACGACGATTTTATCTGCTTAGTGATATTGAAGGTGTCGAAAATCGGCGTTTCTTTGTCGTAGAATTTTACAATCTCTTTTTTGTCGGGGGCAATAAGGCTGACATACTTTTGTATTTGCGATAGGGCATCTTTGTCGTTGACATGGATGCTCTCGAAGGAGGGGGAGAAGACGTCGCGCAGCACACCAACGATTCGGCTTTCCTCCTCGAAGATCAGCGAGGGCACATCGGCCGTACGGGCTTTTTCAACCGTATCTTCCCAGCACTTGCGGAGGGTTTGGATTTCGTGGTTAAGTTCGGCAACGGTTTTCCCTTCTGCGGAGGTACGGACAATCACGCCGAAGTTTTTGGGGCGGATACTGTCTACCAGGTGACGCAGGCGGAGCTTTTCGGCCGTAGATTTGATTTTTTGCGAGATAGAGATTTTGCTCGAAAAAGGAATCAAAACCATGTAGCGGCCGGTGAAAGAGATTTCAGTTGTCAGTCGCGGTCCTTTCGAAGAAATCGGCTCTTTAACGATTTGCACCAGGAGTTGTTGTCCGGCCGTAAGTTGCTGGCTAACTGAGCCATGCTTGTCGATATCGGGCAGGAGCTTCATTTTCTGAAGCTGGGGCATCGGTGCTTTTGGGTCGTCGAGGAGCTGATGAAGAAAGTCGGAATAGGAGGAGAAGTGGGGTCCAAGGTCCAGATAATGAAGAAACGCGTCTTTCTCGTAGCCGACGTTGACGAACGCGGCGTTCAAGCCCGGCATGAGCTTTTTAACTTTGGCCACGTAAATGTCACCGACGGCGTAGGCAAGGTTGCGGCTCTCTTTTTGCAGAGAAACCAGGCGCCCTTCCTCCAAGAGGGCAATGGAGACCTCCTGAGGTTGCACGTCGACGATTAATTCGCTTTTCATTCGTTCTGTTGGATTGTGTTCTCTTAACTTAGAAAAACGCGAGAACAAACTTTTTTCGCGGCACTGAACCGTTGAATTCTCCGGTAGCCGTCGTGAAAAGTTTGTTCTGTTTTCTTATATCGCGTTTATATGCCTGAACAGGTCAAGGATTATTTCTTCTTATGACGGTTCTTTCTCAGGCGTTTTTTACGCTTGTGCGTAGCCATCTTGTGGCCTTTTCTTTTCTTTCCGCTGGGCATTGTAAGAAACTTTAAATGGGTTAACTATCTGTTAATTGTCTCTGTCGAGGATATCTTCTTAGTCCTTGAGATCTTCCATGAACACCTTTGCGGGCTTGAAAGCGGGGATCTTGTGTTCGGGGATGATGATGGTTGTGTTCTTGGAGATGTTGCGAGCAGTCTTCTGTGAGCGGGTCTTGATGATGAAGCTACCGAAGCCACGCAGGAAGACGGGTTCACCGTGAGCCAGTGAATCCTTTACCACTTCCATGAACTTTTCGATTGTTTCAAGAACTGCGGCACGTTCGATGCCGGTTGTTTTGGAAATCTCGTTAACGATTTCTGCTTTGGTCATAGCGGGATATATCGATTTATATGATTTGTTGTAAAGTCAAAAGTTTGGGGGCTCGTTGCCGAAAAGCGTTCAATCGGCTGAACCGCAAGCTTTTAAGCCGAAACTTGGGGCTGCGGCTCAAAATGCAACTGCAAATATCGTGATTTTTTCTGAAACAGCAGCAATTTT
>CAZEST010000079.1:0-8436 GCA_964514745.1 uncultured Alistipes sp. | reverse complement strand
AAGGTCTCGAAATGGTAACTCCGAAGGAAGCTGTTGTTTGCGCTGTTCAGCTGACTCGCGCCGCTCGTGGTGCTGCCGCTGCTGAAGCTGCTGCAAAGAAGTAATCGCTTCTTTGAACGATACCGAGAGGATGCAGCCCGCGCCAAGGCGCCGGCGGGCATCCTCTCAATTTTTAATATAGGTAATCTTACGAAATGAAGTATCTGATAGTAGGTTTAGGGAATATCGGTTCGGAATATGACGGCACCCGCCACAACATCGGCTTTCGTATCGCCGACAGCCTCGCCGACAGCCTCGGTCTGAGCTTCTCTACCGAACGATATGGCGACATCGCTACCGGCCGAATCAAAAATCAGCAGGTAGTAATCTTGAAACCATCAACCTACATGAACCTTTCGGGCAACGCCGTTCGCTATTGGAAGGAGAAAGAAAAAATCGAGCTCGAGAACATCCTTGTCTTGGTTGACGATATAGCTCTGCCCTTCGGCGCTATTCGCATGAAAGGCAACGGAAGCGATGCCGGTCATAACGGCCTAAAGAATATCGCGCAAATGCTCGGCACCCAAGCCTACCCGCGTCTACGCTTCGGCGTTGGCAACGATTTTCCTCGCGGCTGCCAGATTGACTACGTACTGGGCCACTTTACGCTCGACCAACGCCAGCAACTACCAACGCGCGTCGACATTGCCGTTGACGCCGTAAAGACCTACGTATTAGCCGGCTTGCAAACCGCAATGTGTGACTTCAACAATAAATAGGATGAAAACAGAGGTCAGAATAGACAAGTGGATTTGGGCCATGCGCATCTTCAAGACCCGCACGGTTGCCACCGACTCCTGCAAGAAGGGGCGCGTAGCAATCAAGACCGGCAACGGAGAAGTGATAGCCAAGCCGTCGCGCATGATTCATGTTGGCGACGTAGTCCTCGTGCGCAAACCGCCGGTAACATATTCCTTCAAGGTGTTGGCCCTGACCGAGAACCGATTAGGCGCCAAGCTCGTACCGGAATACATGGAGAATATCACGCCGAAAGATCAGTATGATCTGCTCGACGTAATCCGCATCTCGGGCTTCATCGACCGCCGCAAAGGTTTGGGCCGCCCAACCAAGCGCGAGGGTCGCGAGTTAGCCCGCTTCACCGACGACATCTACACCGGTCCGTCCAACGAGTCGTGGCAAACTGAAGATGGTTGGGATTTCGACTTCGACGAGGCCGATTTCGACGACTAATCCAGCTCGGCTTTAGCACTTTCCGCACAGCGCCAATCCCCCGCAATAACTAAATAGCAATCAACTCTTTACCCCTTCTGAATCATGACCGTAGTTTACGAAGATAACCACATCATCGTTGTCAACAAGGCTCCCGGCGAGATTGTCCAAGGCGACAAGACCGGCGATGAGCCGTTGGTTGAAACTCTAAAGCGTTGGCTGAAGGAGAAATACAACAAGCCCGGCAATGTTTTCTGCGGGGTTGTCCACCGTCTTGACCGTCCGGTTGGCGGTTTGGTTGTTTTCGCAAAGACATCCAAGGCGTTGACACGTCTGAACGAGATGTTCCGCAACGGTGAGGTTCACAAGACCTATTGGGCACTGTCGCGCAACCTGCCGCCGCAGCCCGAAGGAGAGCTTAAGGGGTATATCCGCACGATTGAAAAGACCAACAAATCGCTCTACAGCTTGAAGGCTCGCGATGGCTACAAGGAGGCACGTTTGCGCTACCGATTGCTCGGTTCGTCAGACCGTTACCATCTGATTGAGGTGGAGCTACTTACCGGCCGCAAGCACCAGATTCGTGTGCAGCTTTCGTCAATGGGATGCCCAATTAAGGGTGACTTGAAGTATGGCGACAAGCGCTCGAATCCCGACGGGTCAATCTCACTGATGGCTCGCCACATTGAGTTTGTCCACCCCGTTAGCAAGGAGCAGATTAGCCTGACAGCCCCGGTACCGAATGATCCACTTTGGCTGGCCGCCGAACAAATTGCAACAAATTCATAACCTAAAAAACGCATTACTGATGAAAAAGGAAGATTTAAAGATTGTATTCCTCGGCACACCCGATTTTGCCGTAGAAAGTTTGGATTTGCTTTGCAAGGAGGGGTTCAACATTGTTGGTGTGGTTACGATGCCCGACAAACCTGCCGGTCGTGGCCATAAGATGTTTGAATCGCCGGTCAAACGCTATGCTATTGAGCATGGAATGAAAATCATGCAGCCGGTTAAACTCAAGGATCCGGAATTTGTTGACGAATTGCGCAGTCTTAATGCCGACCTATTCATCGTTATCGCGTTTAGAATGTTGCCCGAAGTTGTTTGGCAGATGCCACGCCTAGGCACGTTTAATCTCCACGCTTCGTTATTGCCGCGCTACCGCGGAGCCGCTCCAATCAACTGGGCGGTGATCAACGGCGACACCAAAACCGGCGTTACAACCTTCTTCCTCAAACATGAAATCGATACCGGCGAAATTATCCAGCAAGAAGAAATCGATATCTTGCCGGAAGAAAATGTCGGCGACATACACGATAAATTGATGCACCTGGGAGCTACATTAACCCTGGATACAGTAAATAATATTCTGACAGGCAACCTTACAACAACTCCCCAAGAGGAGATGCTGACCGAGGGCGAAGAACCTACGCCGGCCCCCAAAATCTTTAAAGAGACATGCCGCATCGATTGGAATCAGCCGATTGAGAAGGTACATAATCTCGTGCGCGGATTGAGTCCGTATCCATGTGCCTGGACCGAAATTCATGACGGTTCGGCCCCAACAGACGCTCCCGCCCTTTACAATATCAAAATTCAAGCCACCAAAATATCCGACCAAGAAGCACCGGCAGACACTGAACCGGGCACGATTTTTGCCGATAAGCAACTGAGAGTTGCTTGTGGTGATGGAAAACTCCTCGAAATCCTACAGCTGCAACCATCCGGCAAGAAACCTATGACCGCTGCAGAATTTCTTCGTGGTGCGCATCTTCCGGAGTTTGGGAAAAATTACTAACTTTGCAAAGTTATGCTTAAATTTTTGCAAAATATTATCCAGCTATCCTTCTCGCCTCAAAAAGGCTGGGAGGATTTGGACCAAGATGACTACCGCACCGATGGACGCAAAGGCAACATCGATGTGCGTAATCTATATACCCGAAATTTCCTTCCTCTGATTCTCTTCTGTTCGCTGACAGCGTTCGTCAGAATCATCTTTGATGGAGGCCCCGATTTCCTTACAGCTCTGCAGAACGTAATTATTCAGTTCTTCTCGCTGTTCCTCTCCTACCACGTTGCTATCTACATTTTCTCGTTGATGATGCCCAAGCTCTTCCAAGATGTAAATGAGAAACCCGACCAACGCCGAGCGGCCATTATGGTTCTTTACTGCATTAGTATTATTGCTGTAATCTTCCTGCTGGGCAACGTAATTAAAGTAAAGCTCGCTTTAATCCAGTTCCTCCCCTTTTATGTTATATTCATAATCTGGAAGGGCGCTGACTTTATCGGCATCCCATCGAACAGCATTGGCCCATTCATGCTCATGGCATTCGGGTCTGTATTAGGTGCCGTATATGGCTTAAGTTTCCTATTTAACATTCTGATTTAAGCCGTAAGCACCAACGCCTGTATTTATTTGTCAAACTATTTTCGGTAAGTGCATAAAGATGAAATTTAAGGAAGTCAACATAAAGAATCGTCGCGCCACGTTTGATTATGCGATTGGCGACACGTTTACCGCCGGACTCGTGCTGACCGGCACGGAAATCAAGTCGATTCGCCAGGGGAAAGCCTCCTTGGTCGATACTTTCTGCTACGTCAACAACGGTGAGGTTTGGATCAAGAATATGTATATCGCTGAATATTTCTATGGCACCTACAACAACCATACCGAACGCCGCGACCGCAAGCTCTTACTGAATAAAAAGGAGATTCGTCAACTGGAAAAGAACGGCAAAGAATCAGGCTTTACTATCGTGCCGTTGCGTCTGTTTATCAACGACCGCGGATATGCCAAATTAGTCATCGGCATCGGACGCGGTAAGAAGGAATACGATAAGCGCCAGTCTATTAAAGAGCGCGAAGACTCACGTTCGATGGCTCGCTTCTTCCAGAAATAATGCAATTCACCGACGAATACATCTCATTTGTCCTGCAGCATGCCGCCGAAGACCCTACCCGGCTGCGGCTGCGATTCCACGGCGATTCTCGTCAGTGGTTGCCGTATGCAATCGAGAATATTTCAGCCTTAAAAAAACGCAAGAAATTCAAGCTCCATGATGGGAGCGATTTTACTCCAAAAGTAATTCCGTTTGAGCTATCCGCCCAGCAAGCAACATCTGCTTCGATAGCCCAACTTCACGCATCTTTGGCAGAGAATGCCGGCCGGATTCTCGATATGACTTTTGGTCTCGGCCTGGATGCACGTTTTCTTGCTTCCAACCTTCAACGCCAAATTATAGGCTTTGATTTAAAGGCGGAATTAGTTGATGCCGCCAAAGTAAACTTTGCAGACAACAGCAATGTTGAAGTTCGCCACGGCGACTCCGTTGAATTTCTCCGGCAATATAGTGGCGATAAATTTGACCTAATATTTATCGACCCGGCTCGTAGAGGTGCGGAAGGCGAACGCCTCTACAACCTACATGATTGTCAGCCCGACCTTATAGAACTCCTCCCACTGATTCAACAGAAATCAGCAAAATTAATTGCAAAACTATCGCCGATGCTCGACGTAACTCAGACGTTGCGAGATCTACCTCTAACGTCGCAACTTCATGTTGTTGAAGAAGCTAACGAGTGTAAGGAATTATTGGCAATAATCGATTTTAGCAATACAACAGGCTCGCCATCCATCGTAATAGATCGATTGATAGGCGGTGAAACCAAAAGCTTTACATTCCAACCGGAACAAGAACAAGCCACCCCTCTGTCGCTACTACAACGTATGCCGAAACAGGGCGAATATCTTTGCGAGCCATCTGCAGCTACCATGAAAGCCGCCCCATTCAGCCTGCTCTGCTCCGAATTTTCATCCGCCGCTCTGCATCCGAATTCGCATCTGTATATCACCCCCACGCATCCCCACGGCTTTCCGGGCAACTGCTACGAAATTCAGCAAATATATCCGCTGACATCAGCAACCCTCAAACAACTGGCTCGCACCATCGACAAAGCGGACATCACCGTTCGCAACCTAAAAGGCTTTACCCCCGAACTACTTCGCCGGCGACTAAAGATAAAAGGTAGTGGGCTCCTGCGCATCTTCGCCACTACCCTCACCCTCCCAACATCCACCGCCGCCCCCATCCTCATCCTCTGCGCCACCGCGTAAGTCTACCCCTTTCGACCTTTTCCACTTGTTAATGGCAAGCACTACAACATAAGAAAACCCGGAGGGAACCGCCCCGGGTTTTCCATATTACTATTATGTCTGAGGACTAAGGATATTCAGCAAAAGCTTCTCCTAAAGAGTACGCTTTAGGCCTTGACGTTGGGATTCGGAAGGTTAAATTTCAGGCTGAGCTGACGGAGCATATCAACCGTCATCTCATCCAGCCCATACTCCGGTTTCCAATCCCATTCAGCACGTGCGCAGCTGTCATCCAAGGAGTTGGGCCAAGATTCTGCAATAGCCTGACGTAACGGATCGTTCTCATAAACCATCTCGAAGCCGGGCACATATTCGCGAATCTTGTTGTAAATAATCTCCGGATCAAAACTCATCGAAGCAAGGTTGAAGGAATTACGGTGAACCAAGCGCGATGGATCTGCCTCCATAATCTCAATGCACGCACGCAAGGCATCCGGCATATACATCATGTCCATGAATGTGCCCTTGGCAATCGGACACTTAAACCTCTCGCCTCTAACGGCCGAGTAATAGATATCAACGGCATAGTCGGTAGTGCCGCCACCTGGAGGCGCTACATACGAGATAAGGCCGGGGAAACGCACCGAACGCGTATCAACGCCAAAACGCTTTGCATAATAGTCGGAAAGCAGTTCGCCCGTAACCTTGGTTACGCCGTACATAGTCTTGGGTCGCTGGATTGTATCCTGCGGAGTCTTGTCGTGAGGAGTTTCCGGGCCAAATGAACCGATAGAACTGGGGGTAAACACTGCGCACCCCTTTTCTCTTGAAACTTCAAGGATGTTATACAAGCCCCCGACACCGATTTTCCATGCCAACTGCGGTCTAGATTCAGCTACCGCACTCAGCAAGGCTGCCAAGTTGTAGATAGTGTCGATTTTATACTTTTCAACAGCCTCGGCAATCTGAGCAGGATTAGTAACGTCTACCTCTGCCGATGGACCGGTCTCAAGCAGTTCTCCCTTCGGTTCAGCCCCACGAATAAAACCTGCAACCACCGTCCCTTCGGGATAACAATGGCGCAACTTCATAGTCAGCTCGGAGCCAATTTGACCGGTGGAACCAATTACGAGTATATTTTTCATGATACATCAATTTTTCACCCACAAAAATAATTGTTTTTTATGAAAATTTTGTAATTTTGAGAAAAAATTTTTGAAGTTTTTTTTGCCATGAACAACAACAATTTTAAAGCTCATCTTGAAAAAGAGCTTACGGCAATCAAAGAAGCCGGTCTCTACAAAAACGAACGTATAATTACAACCCCTCAGCGTGCCGGCATTAACGTTGACGGTGTGGATGGCGAAGTGCTTAACTTCTGTGCTAACAACTATCTCGGCCTTTCCGACAACCAACGTCTGATCGATGCCGCTAAGAAGGCAATGGATGAACATGGCTACGGCATGTCGTCCGTACGCTTTATCTGCGGTACTCAAGACCTCCACAAAGCCCTCGAAAAAGCCATCTCCAACTACTTCAAGACGGAAGACACCATTCTGTATGCTGCTTGCTTCGATGCCAATGGTGGGTTATTCGAACCCCTCTTTACCGAGGAAGACGCCATCATCAGCGACGCTTTGAACCACGCTTCTATCATCGACGGTGTACGTCTTTGCAAGGCTAAACGCTATCGCTACGCCAACGCCAACATGGAGGAACTCGAAAAATGTCTGCAGGAAGCCCAAGCACAACGCTTCCGCATCATCGCAACCGACGGAGTATTCTCTATGGACGGTAACGTTGCCCCGATGGACAAGATTGTTGCCTTAGCTGAAAAGTATGGTGCCCTGGTTATGGTAGATGAAAGCCATTCAGCCGGCGTTGTTGGCCCAACCGGTCGTGGCGTTGCCGAGCAGTTCAACCTCTATGGCAAGATTGATATCTTCACCGGCACATTGGGCAAGTCGTTCGGTGGTGCGATGGGCGGATTTACAACCGGTCGCAAGGAAATCATCGACATGTTGCGTCAGCGCTCTCGTCCCTACCTCTTCTCCAACTCCGTAGCCCCGGCTATTGTTGGTGCTTCGCTCGAGATGTTCAAGATGCTCGATGAGAGCAATGCTCTCCACGATAAGCTGGTTGAAAACGTTGAATACTTCCGAAGCAAAATGCTCGAAGCCGGTTTCGATATCAAGCCGACTCAGTCAGCTATCTGCGCCGTTATGCTTTACGATGCAAAACTCTCGCAAGACTTTGCCGCTGAGATGCAAAAGGAAGGTATCTACGTTACCGGATTCTACTATCCCGTAGTACCTAAGGACCAGGCTCGCATCCGCGTACAGATTTCAGCCGGTCACAACCGCGAACACCTCGATAAGGCCATCGCAGCCTTCATTAAAGTCGGCAAGAAACTTAACGTTATCAAATAACGCCATTCCCCTTTCGCTGTTCTAACATAGTATTAGGTCGGTTCCGTCTCGACCTATCCCCCATATATTCTGCGCTATCCGCCAATGAATCTCAAAGGCCGGTAGCGCAGAATTTTAATTGGTCTAAAGCCATTCATGGTTATTTAGCAATTAGTAAAAATTTCAATAGAAAATGGCACAAAATGTAGTTATACATACGCAGCTGTCCGAAAACGGACAAAGTAAAGTTTATAACATCCTGAATATCAGGCAGCATTGACATGGGTATAAAATTTCTTTTATTTTGCTGACGAAAAAGAAACGAAATATCGAAATGGATAAACCAATTGATAAAAAGACACTGCGCATTGAGGTATTATCTCGCTATACCAAATGGGGTATCGGAATAGGCCTTGGTATTGCCGGCATTGTATGCATACTGCTATCATTGCAAAAGTCGGTTTACGAGAAAGACTTGACGTTTGGAGAAGTTACCGAAGGGGCTTTGGAGACTACTGCTTCAGCCTCCGGCAAGGTAGTGCCGGGCTATGAAGAAATTATCAACTCGCCGGTTGACAGTCGCATCGTGGCAGTTTTTGCCCAGGCCGGTGACAGTGTGGTAGCCGGCACTCCGCTTCTTGAACTGGACCTTCAATCAGCCCAAACCGACTATGCCAAGAAGCTAGACGAGCGCAGCATAAAGCAGAACGACATCACCCGCGA
>CAZEST010000078.1:0-8482 GCA_964514745.1 uncultured Alistipes sp. | reverse complement strand
GCAAAGTATATGGATGTGCGCAAGCCGGGGCCATCAACTGATGTCCCCGGCAGAATATCTAATACGCGCAACGTGGTCATTACTTATGAACTACGCGGTCTTTGAGTTCGGCAAGTTTAGCTGAGTTCCAACGGTCGGTTGTACCTACCAGGTAACCGGTGATGCGCTGGAGCTTATCGATATGGCGGCTACCGCACTTCGGGCAAACCTCCAGGTTCTCGGTAGCATCCTCATAGCCACATTCCATGCATCGGTTACGGTTATGGTTTACTGAGCAGTAACCGATGTTGTTCTTATCCATCAGGTCAACGATGTCGGCAATCGCCTGAGGGTTGTGAGTTGCATCGCCGTCAATCTCAACGTAGAAGATGTGGCCACCGCGAGTAAGTTCGTGGTACGGACCTTCAACCTTAGCCTTATGGCGCGGTGAACACTTATAGTAAACCGGAACATGGTTAGAGTTGGTATAATAGATACGGTCAGTGATACCGGGCAGTATACCGAATGTCTTGCGGTCCTTGGCGGTAAACTTACCTGACAGGCCTTCAGCAGGCGTTGCCAGCACGGAGAAGTTGTGGCCATAGGTTTCAGAGTATTCGTTGGCACGAGAACGCATATGCGATACGATGCGTAAACCTAGTTGCTGCGACTCCTCAGATTCGCCGTGATGCTTGCCGGTCAGAGCGACCAAGCATTCCGCAAGGCCAATAAAACCTATGCCCAGCGTTCCTTGATTGATGACGGATTCGATAGTCCCGGATTTATCCAGATCTTCTGCACCGTTCCAAAGGCGGGTCATCAACAGTGGGAACTGCTTTGCGAGAGCGGTCTTCTGGAAATCATAGCGGTCATTGAGTTGGCGAGCCGTTACGTCAAGCACGTCGTCAAGTTTCTTGAAGAATCGTTCGATACGTTCCTGCGGATCGATAATCGACATGCACTCAATGGCGATTCTTACGATATTTACGGTCGAGAAGCTGATGTTACCACGACCAACCGAGGTCTTTTCGCCGTAGCGGTTCTCGAAGACACGTGTGCGGCAGCCCATTGTTGCAATCTCGTAGAGGTAGCGCTGAGGGTCGTTAGCATCCCATTTCTCATGCTGATTGAACGTTGCATCGAGGTTTACAAAGTTGGGGAAGAAACGGCGTGCGGTCACCTTGCATGCTTCGTGATACAGGTCGTAGTTGGGATCGCCTGGTTCATAGTTTACGCCACGCTTTTTCTTCCAAATCTGAATCGGGAAGATAGCTGTAGCACCATTGCCCACTCCCTCATAGGTTGACTGGAGCAACTCGCGAATTACGCAACGTCCTTCAGCCGAAGTATCGGTTCCGTAGTTAATCGATGAGAACACTACCTGGTTACCACCGCGCGAATGAATCGTGTTCATATTATGAATAAACGCTTCCATCGACTGATGAACACGGCTAACCGTACAGTTCATCGCATGTTGCTGCCAGCGTTCTTTACCTTGCAGTCCGTCGAGCGAACGTTTCAGATAATCCTTTACCGGAGCATTATAGAGATCGGAGAGATCTTCGCCCGTGATAGCTTCTGCCTTCTTGAGTTCTTCAATATACGACGAACGCACGTAAGGAGCCAGATAGAAGTCGAAGGCCGGAATTGCTTGCCCACCGTGCATTTCATTCTGAGCGGTTTCCAAAGAGATACAAGCGATAATGCTTGCCGTCTCAATTCGCTTGGCAGGACGCGATTCGCCATGTCCGGCAACAAAGCCATGCTCTAAAATCTTGTTCAGGGGGTGCTGAACGCAAGTCAGCGACTTTGTTGGATAATAATCCTTGTCATGAATATGCAGGTAACCGTCCTTTACAGCCTGACGTGCTTCGGGCGTAAGCAGATAGTCATCAACAAACGGCTTGGTAGTTTCGGAAGCAAACTTCATCATCATACCGGCAGGCGAGTCGGTATTCATGTTGGCATTTTCGCGAGTGATATCGTTGTTCTTTGCTTCGATGATTTCAAGGAACATGTCGCGAGTCTTAGCGCGACGAGCTATACTGCGCTGATCGCGATAAGCGATGTAGCGCTTGGCAACCTCCTTACGGGGCGATTTCATCAGCTCCAATTCTACGCGATCTTGAATCTCCTCAACCGTCATTTGCTCCTTACCGGATACGCCGATTCGGTCGGCAATTTTCAGGATTAACGACTCATCTTCCCCAAGGGGAGTTGTCAACATTGCTTTACGGATTGCGGCCTTAATTTTCTCTTCGTTATAGCCGACAACACGTCCATCGCGTTTAAGAACAGTTTGTATCATGACGGTTAGGAATTTTCTATTTTTTCGTGGTAAGAAAGTCAAAAATAATCATTAAAGATTTTACTTCCGTGACTGGCAGCGAAAGCGATGACAAAGTTAATGACAATTTCAGAAAATAGCAATACCAATCTAAGAAAAAATTTATAAAGTTTTCAGTTTTGGGAAACTTTTCAATATAACCAAATTTGCAATCATCTATATATCAACTATTTAAAATTTATTTTGGAAAACTTCACAAAATCATCATCAACAGGTTTCATAAATTATACAATTATATTACAATAAAAATAATAGCCGAATTTGCAAGAGCAACCCGACTATTATCACAGAGAAATTTACACTTAATGCTAAATCTTGCCGACAAGTTCAACCGAGGGCAATATCGAGGCATCGCCGGGTTTCCACCGGGCCGGACAGACGTCGCCGTTATGCGCCGCCACAAACTGCGCAGCTTCTACTTTACGAAGCAGTTCTGCTGCATTTCTACCAATACTATTGTCTTGGATTTCGGCTATTTTTATAATACCTTCGGGATTGATGACAAACGTAGCCCGATAAGCCATACCGGTTGCCTCATCCATCACGCCGAAGCTACGCGCAAGTCTACCGGTAGTGTCTGCCAACATTGGATAAGTTAGTTTGGCGATGCTGGGCGAAGCATCGTGCCACGCCTTATGCACAAATTGCGAGTCGGCACTAACGGCATACACTTCAACGCCCAACCGCCTAAAGTCGGCATACCGATCCTCCATATCCCCCAGTTCAGTAGGACATACAAAGCTAAAATCTGCAGGATAAAAGAATAAGACAGCCCATTTACCGGCCAAGTCACGGTCGGTAACTGTTAGAAAAGCACCTTGATGATATGCTTGAACTTTGAATTCTTGGATGTGGGTATTGATAATTGGTTCCATTTACGATGGTTGAATTTTGGTTATATTTTTTATTGTTTTTGAAAATACTTGAATCTTGAATATGAGGAAGATGAAAAAACTTTTATCACCAATAAGAACACGCCAACTTACGGTTTGGTTCACCAACCACCCATTTTAATTTAGCGACGACAGAATTCCGACTTCGTCAACATCCAAAATTTTGCAATGTCGAAGCTTTTGCATACCTTTGTAATTGCATTACTGCGCAAAACAACCAAAAACATTCATATTTTTCACTCATTTTTCCCATGAAAAAACATCTTTTGCTCTTTGTAGCGATGATATGGCTGTCGATAATCGGCGCCGGCGCTGAAGTTTTCACGACTTCACCAACTCCGCTACAACAGTCAAGCCAAGACGTAAAAATCTACTTCAACGCACAGGAAAGTGGCGTTGCTGCCCTGCAGTCGGCCAGCGAACTCTATGCTCACATCGGAGTACTGCTCGAAGGCTCTACATCCTGGAGCCACGTCAAAACCGGTTGGTCAGAAAACACCGACGCCAACCGATTCGTTAAACAGTCTGACGGTCTATGGATGCTCTCCATCGGCGACATCAACACCTACTTCAACATTGCCTCCGGTGAAAAGGTAGCCAAGATTGCAATCATTGCCCGTACTGCTAACGGAGCTGCACAAACCAAGGACTACTTTATCGACGTTGCTGAAGAGGGATTTGCTATCAATTTCTCTTACAATACGGAAAGCCTGGTAATCAGTGCCGCTACTACGATTACATTTTCACTGTCGTCCACGCAAGCAGCCAACCTGTCAATAGCTGTTGACGGCCAGGTTATTGAATCTGCCTCCAACGCAACATCTATCTCTAAGGCCTACAATTTCAACACCGAAGGTAAGTTCTACGAAGTTGTTGCTACAGCTAATAATGGGTCTGAGACACTTACCGAAACCGTAACCGTTGCTTATCCTACGGCTTCTGCGCAAGCCAACTACCCCGGCGGTGTACCGAAAATGGGCGCCATCAAGCAAACCGATGGTTCGGTAATCTTCTGCTTGGCAGCACCGTCAAAAAAGAGCGTTATCATCGTGCCCTCTTGGGACAACTATCAGACGCTCAACAAGAACGTAATGAAATACCAGGACTACAACGGCTACCGCTACTTCTGGATTCAGATTTCCGGACTTGACAACAATAAGTATTACCCCTACTATTACTTGGTTGACGGCTCAATCAAGGTTGCCGACCCTTGCGCCAAATTGATGCTTGATGTCAACAGCGACAAGTGGATGCCCTCCGGCATTTGGGCCGAGGAAATGCCTCAGTACCCCTACGATATCATGGACGACACAATGCTGGCTGTCTACCGCGGTGATATCGACGATTACAACTGGGATTCAGCAACTACAAATTTCCAGATTCCCGACAAGAAATCAATGGTCGTCTACGAAATTCTGTTGCGCGATTTTACCGGCGATGGATCTGATTCCGACGGCAAGCACTACGGCACTCTCCGCACAGCAATGCCTCGCCTCCAATATATCGCCGACCTCGGTGTAAACGTTGTTGAACTTATGCCTATTATGGAATTCAACGGCAACTCCTCTTGGGGCTACAATACCAACGGCTATATGGCTCTCGACAAGATTTACGGTTCCCCCAAAGACCTGAAAGACTTCGTTGCAGCATGCCACCGCCTGGGCATGGCAGTTGTTTTGGATATCGTGTTTAACCAATCCGATGGCCTCCACCCCTGGTATCAGATGTACCCCGTAGGTTCCAATCCATTCTACAACGCAACCGCTCCCCACGACTACAGCGTACTCAACGACTTCCGTCAAGACTATCCCCTGGTTGAAGAGCACTGGGGCGACGTAATCCGCTATTGGATGCAAGCCTACAAGGTTGACGGCTTCCGCTTCGACCTCGTTAAGGGCCTAGGCGACAACGATTCCTACGGTTCAGGCACAGAGGCTTACAACTCCAGCCGCGTTAACCGCATGAAACGTCTGAACGATATTATTAAGTCGGTTAATCCCAACGGCATCCATATCAACGAACTTCTCGGCCAGAATTCTGAGGAGAACGCTAATGCCAACAATGGCGAAATGGGCTGGAACAATGTAAACTACGGTTCATGCCAATACGCTATGGGCTTTGCCGCAAGCAGCGAAGACACCAAGGGCTTCTACTCTCCCAACTGGAGCAAGACACTTGGCGGAACTGTAGACTATGCTGAAAGCCACGACGAAGAGCGCATGGCCGGCAAGATTAAGCAATACGGCCACGCATCCGTTAAATACTCAACATCGTCGCCCAAGAAGGCCGCTATTCAGCGCCTCGGCTCTGTTGCAGCTCAGATGCTAATGTCGCCCGGTGCTAAAATGATTTGGGAATTTGGCGAAATCGCTGCCGATGATGCTATGGGCTCCGACACTGAAAAACTTCGCGCTATCGCCCCCAAATGGGACCAAATGACTGACGAAGGCCGCTCAGCTCTCCACGACAACTACCAAGCTCTTTGCTGGTTGCGCAAGGACAACCCCGAACTCTTCAACGGATCTGCCACATATAGTTATAGCGGTTTTGCCGGTTCGCTGACCTCCAATCGCTATATCCGTTTGATTAACGGTGACAAGGAAGTTATCGCAGTATTCAACCCCAATGTTACCGGTTCGAGCGTTAATATCAGTGTGCCTGTCCAGAAGATTTCAGCCTCCAACAACCAGTTGATTACAGCTGCCTACGGCTTTGAACCTTCGCTGTCAGTTAACGGTTCTACGGCTACAATTTCTGTTCCAGCCCACAGCTTTGCAGTCTATGCATCCAACGCTGTTGCCGGAGTTGAAGACATCAATGCCGACTTCGCAAAGAGCGTTAACGTCTACGGATCAAACGGCCGCATCGTTATTGACGGTGACTACAACACCGTTGAAATTTTCGACCTCCAAGGCCGCGTATCCAACTCGCTGGATGTTCCTGCCGGCGTATATGTCGTACGCGTTGACGGCGAAACTTTCAAGGTTGTCGTTCGCTAAGAGATAGTAACCAACAAGCACTCTCAGCAGAGAGGCAAACACTTATAAATCAACTTTTTTGAAAACGGATTTGCGAAAGCGAGTCCGTTTTCTTAATTTTGCAACTAAATTTGGCCCGATGAGCGGATAGAATCCCTTTCCAAGGGCCACGTTTACTCTAATATACTTATGAGAATTGCTGCATTGATTTCCGGAGGTGTCGATTCGGCCGTTGCCGTACATAAGCTTGTTGAAGCCGGCCACGACATCACTCTGTTTTATATACGTATCGGACTTGACAACGACGAAGGAGACTGCTCGGCCGAGGAGGATCTGGAAATGTGTCATGCTATCGCCCGTAAATATAATCTTCCGTTGGAACAGGTATCGCTCCACGAAGAATATTGGGAAAACGTCATGGAGTACGCCCTGCGAACAGTCAAGGCCGGCCTTACGCCTAACCCCGACATGATGTGTAACCGCATGATTAAGTTCGGCTACTTTGAGCAACGTTGGGGCCACGAATTTGACCTCACGGCAACCGGCCACTATGCAACAACCGTTATAGGCGCTGACGGCCTGAAATATCTGGCTACAGCCGTTGACCCTGTCAAGGACCAAACAGACTTCTTGGCACGTATTACGTATGACCAGTTGCGCCATCTAACCTTCCCTATCGGCGACATGCCTAAGTCGGAAGTCCGCCAAATTGCTATCGCACAACATCTACCCAACGCCTACCGCAAGGACTCGCAAGGCATCTGTTTCCTGGGCAAGATTAATTACAACGACTTCCTACGTCGTCATTTGGGCGAACGTAAAGGCCCGATTATCGAAATCGAGACAGGCAAAAAGATTGGTGAACACCATGGATATTGGTTCCATACAATCGGCCAACGCAAGGGATTAGGCCTGAGCGGAGGCCCCTGGTACGTAGTAAAAAAGAATATCCGCGATAATGCAATTTACGTATCGAGAGGCTACGATACAGAGAAGCAGTATGGCAACACAATCCGTCTGACCGAACCGCTGTTTATTACCCGTAACCCTTGGGCCGACAGAGAGTGCGACCATGAACCTATTGCTTTCAAAAATCGCCATTCTCCCGAATTTTTCAATGCAACAATTACTCGCGTTACCGATTCGGAAAGCAACACCGAGGAATATATCGTAGAGACCGAAAAGGCCGTGCAAGGAATCGCGCCCGGACAGTTCGGCGTAATCTACGACAAAGATGCCCACATCTGCCACGGCTCCGGCATCATTACCCTTAATATCAAATAAGTTAACCATGAACGACGATAGCAACTTCGGATTCCCTCCGTTTAATTCATCCGATGCCAACTGCTCATCCAGCGAGAATCGCAAAAGAGTTGAGTTAAAGGTATTGGGTATTAGCTACAGCCAAATCCAGTCCGGGGCCTACGCCTTGATTCTTGCCGAAGTCGATGGGCCAATGCGCCTGCCGGTAGTTGTTGGTGGCATGGAAGCCCAATCTATTGCAATCAAGTTGGAAGGAATTACCCCTCCCCGACCAATGACCCACGATCTTTTCGTAACATTGATGCAATCCTACGACATTCAGCTTATCGACGTCTATATCTACAAATTTGAGGACGGCATATTCTCGTCTGAACTGACATTTATCAACAATAAGGGTACGGAGGTGCGTCTGGATGCTCGCACATCTGATGCTATCGCCATTGCAATGCGAACAGGCATTCCAATCTATACAACACGCAAGATTCTAACCGAAACCGGCTTTGCTATGGAATCGCTCGGCTCTAATACCGCCGACGTAGTCGACGACATTCCGGAAGTAGACAGCGCTCGCAACAACGAACGTTCGCACTTAGAGGCCCTAAAAGCCGCTCTTGCCAAAGCTATAGAAGAAGAGGCCTACGAAGAGGCCTCTCGTCTACAGCGTGAAATCAACAATATTGAGAATCCGGATCTTACGGCTGACAATTAAAACTATTGCTGTAAGATAGTAATAACTATCGCCAATCCATTTATTAGAATAGAGGATGGCGAAGTTCCTCCTGACGCATTGCCAACCATTCATTATATTGGTCATCGTCAGTAAGCACCTTGCGCATGCTCTTCTCCAGCTTTTCTTCCTGCTTGGCAATCTTCTTCTGAAGTTTCTGCATATCCTTCTCCGTCATAGGCTCTTGCATCTTATTGCGAGGTGATGTAGCAGAGAAATTCGGACGGCCGCCCATACCGCCGGGACCACCCATGCCGCCTCCGCCGGGACCGCCCATACCGCCTCCGCCGGGACC
>CAZEST010000077.1:3935-8708 GCA_964514745.1 uncultured Alistipes sp. | reverse complement strand
AGAGCATATCCGAGTTCCTGGAAGATGTAGCAACCGGAATTGTTGAAAACAACAGAGTTAACGCCCAAGCAACGCAACTTGGGAACGTCGGCAACAACATCGAGCAGCTTAACAGCTTCTGCGGTTGCTTCCTTCGGGCAGATGTCTGCACCGTGGCGGAATGCGCGCTTCAGCGGGTCGTAGTTGATAGAACCGTTGAATGCTTTTTCCAGTTTGTTATCCTTGAGCCAAGCAACCAAGGCCGTAGCCAGGTCGAGGGCCTTGCGAGGGCAGGTGTCGAAGTTCAGTTCAACTTCTTCAACCTTGATATCTTTCAGCAGTACGTTAAGAGTTTCAACCGAGGGATCCTTAACTGTAAAGCCTAATGAGTTAACGCCCTTGCCCAGAACATCTAAAGCTACTCGGTTCGCTTCAGCCGGGTCGGTGTCGAGAATGTCTTGGCGAGTAAGCCATTTGTTGTTGTCGCGAGTACCTCTAACATAGGGATATTCGCCGGGAAGTGAACCGGTTGTTTTGAAGTCGGCGATATCTTCTCTGCGGTACATCGGTTGCACCGAGAAGCCCTCGCTTGTTCTCCACACCAGCTTCTTCTCAAAGGGAACGCCCTTGAGGTCGGCGTCTACCTTGGCCTTCCATGTCTCGTAAGAGACCGGAGGGAACTGGGTGAACAGTTTTTCTTTATTTTCTGCCATGATTTATAAAGAGGTTTACATTTATATATGCATAATGAGCTGCACTCTAAACGAGACGCTTGGAGAGCAGTAAAGGGGTTATAGAAAAAAGGTGAATCGCCATGGTAACAGATTCAAATATTCCAAATTTGTTCTATGCCACAAATTTACTAAACTTTTTGCAATCCCCAATAACTTCCATCAAATTTTATTACAATTTCGCTTTTATGCAGCTCGGAAATGGCAAAGTTAGCACCGTGGGGTAGTGCGTAGTTTTTGTCGTAGATCTGAAATTTAGTTGGCGTTTTGTGGCGGATTTTGGGGGAGTTTGCGGCGGAGGAAGCGGAAGATGGCATCGTAGACCGCACGGCGCACGGCAGGGCGCGAGAGTAGGAGGTCGTGGAGCCCGTCGGTGACGATTGCTTCCGTAACGTCCGGTCCGAGGCGGCGACCGCGAGCGGCAATGGAGTCAACGTTTAGAACGGCATCGCCGCGGTTGGCTTCCGGCGTCCAGCCTTCGGTTGAAACGCTGCGCCGAGAGTGCATCAGGTAAATCGGTACGTTGATAGCCTTTCCGTTTTCGATGAGTTGCTTATGCCCTTGGTCGATGGCGCGAACCCATCCGGCAGTAATAGGGGCCGGGTGGATCAGTTTGAGAGTGGTGTCGTATTCCCATTCTCCATGCTTGCTTTTGAGCAAACTTTCTCCGTAGGTTGGGTCATCGCCTTGCGAGAAGGAGAGGTTGGGAAACCACTTGCCGGTAGTGGCTACCATCGGAATTAGTATGTTGCGCATTATGCCGGTGAAATTCCAATCCAGAAACGGACTGTTGAGAATCAGCGCCTTGATTTCCGGGGCAGGGGAGTCTTCCATGTAGAGCGAACTGATAAGGCCACCGGTAGAATGTCCCATCAGAACTATTTCCGAGATGCTGTCGTGTCGAATTCGGGAGATGGCTGAGTCGATGTCGGCGAAATATTCGCTGAGGTCGCGAGCCTCATAGCGGCGTTGTTCTGGCAATAGTGAGCGCCCGTATTTGCGCAGGTCAACGGCATAGAACGCATAGCCCGAATCGTTGAATTCCCGGCCCATCTCTTCTTGAAAGAAATAGTCATTGTATCCGTGGATATATAGGACAGCTCGCTTGGGCCGTTTGCCATCGGGCAGTAGCCTAACCACGCTTGAAACCACTTTCCCGGCGTAATCATCGGGGTGATTGATTGTTTCAACAACGTAGCCGTAGCGCCCGAGTAGAGGGTCGGTAACCCACGCCATCATAACCGGGGCGAGCATTAGAAGGATGAGTAATATTGCTGATTTTCTTGTCATAAACTTGATTGTTGGAGTTGTAAAAATGAGAATATTGTTAATAATTACAACAGTTTGGAATAAAGATTTTGCAAAGTTAACAAATGTTTTTAGGTTAGTTTAATAAAAAAGCACTATCTTTGTCGGCGTAACCAAAACAGTTCATCCCCCACTTTTGTAGGGATAGCCGAAAGTAGCGGCTTTTGCCGCTTAGTATTCCTTTTAATTCTATATACCAATGTTTTATCACGATATTACAGAATTGTTCGAAGAAGTAATTCAACAGGCCGGCAGTATAGATATGGCTGAGTCTGAATTTAAAAAAATGATTGGTGAGGATGACGAACTTCGTCAGCTTTACCGAGAATGGTGTCAGGAAGTAGGCAGCACGGAACGTAGCGGTTTCTCTGATTTCTGCGATGAATACTTAGAGCTGCGTAACGCCGTCTGGGACTCTCTCGACAACGATTACGACCGTTGACTCTCTTCGAGGCTTCAGCCTCATGAATTTAAACTTTTAACTAACTAAGATGATGACAACCGAAAGCAACATACCTCTTTCTCTAAGAATGCCCGCAGAATGGGATAGCCGATTCACCGCCGTGCTTGTAGCGTGGCCTCATGCTGAATCTGATTGGGAGTATATGCTCGCTGAGGTTGATAAGTGTTATCATTCGTTAGTAGAGGCTTTGCTTAAGGCCGGGCAAACCGTGCTGATTGCAACGCCCGAACCGGAGCGTGTCAACGCCCTGATTGCCGACCTGCCTGCCTTGAATAGGATAAAGGTTGCTTATTGCTTGACCAACGATACTTGGACACGCGATTATGGGCAACTGACTATAGAGCGTAGCGATAGCTCCTTGATGGCTGTTGCCTACCAGTTTAATGGGTGGGGACTGAAGTTTGCTGCCGATAAGGATAACAAAGCCGTGCTGTCGATGATAGCAACCGGCGACTTGAAAATGCCTATTGTTAATCGTAAGAATTACGTGCTGGAGGGGGGCTCTATCGAAAGTGACGGCCGTGGCACGATTCTGACTACTTCGGAATGTATGCTCTCGATAAATCGCAACGGCTTCTTGAAAAAGGCTGATGTGGAGCGAGAATTGGCGGCCTCCCTTGGAGCGAAGCGTGTGCTCTGGCTTGATTACGGTGCTTTGGCCGGAGATGATACCGACAGCCACGTTGATACGCTGGCACGCCTTGCACCTCACGATACAATCCTATACGTAAAATCATATAATCCGGCCGATCCACATACCGACGACCTCAACAGGATGGAGGAGCAGTTGAAGCAGTTCCGAACTGAAGAGGGTAATCCGTATAATCTGATTGGTCTACCCTTGCCCGATGCCATTTACGATGAGGAGAACCAAGAAAGATTGCCGGCTACGTATGCCAACTTCTTGATTACCCCTAAGGCTGTCTTGATGCCAACATATAATCAGCCGCGCAACGATGAGATGGCAAAGCAGATGCTGCAGATTGCTTTCCCCGAGCATGAGATATTGACCGTTGATTGCCGTGCGCTGATTCGTCAGCATGGCTCGCTCCATTGCGCCACGATGCAGTTCCCCGGCGAATGGATTTCGGAATAACCACTAATCTTAACATACTCTAAACACGATGATAAAGACCGACACCATACAGGTTGCTCTGATTCAGCAACGCAAAAGTTCCAACATTGAAGAAAATCGCCGGCGTCTGCGCTGCGAAATTGAAAAAGCAGCTAAGCAGGGTGCTCAGTTGATTGTGAATCAGGAGCTTCACGATTCGCTATATTTCTGCCAAACGGAGGATGTAGATACGTTTAATCTCGCAGTTGACTTAAACTCGGAGGCAACGAAGTTCTATTCCAGATTGGCCGGGGAATTCGGTGTGGTTATTGTAACGTCGATGTTTGAACGCCGTGCTGCCGGACTGTATCACAATACGGCGGTAGTGTTCGACCGAGATGGTAGCGAAGCCGGACGATATCGCAAAACGCATATCCCTGATGATCCTGGATTTTACGAGAAGTTCTATTTTACACCCGGCGATATGGGCATCAAGCCGATTCAGACCAGCCTGGGGCGCCTTGGCGTATTGGTTTGCTGGGACCAGTGGTATCCGGAGGCTGCTCGCCTTATGGCGTTGCAGGGAGCGGAACTGCTGATATATCCTACGGCTATCGGTTGGCAAGATACCGACCCCGAAGACGAAAAGCATCGCCAGCGCGAAGCTTGGATCACTGTGCAGCGAGGCCATGCTGTTGCCAACGGTGTGCCGGTTGTAGCGGTGAATCGTGTAGGTCATGAGGAGGATCCTTCCGGTGTATCTGATGGTATAACATTCTGGGGCTCCAGCTTCGTAGCCGGTCCGCAGGGCGAATTTCTCTATCAAGCCCCAACCGATGAGGAAGTGACTGCTATCGTTGAGGTCGATCTCAAGCGAAGCGAGAACGTGCGTCGCTGGTGGCCGTTCCTTCGCGACCGTCGCATCGACCTCTATGGCGGACTAACATCCCGCTACCTCGATTAAAAGTTACAATTTTATTTATGTATTTATTGATATGTCGGAACAAGAATTAAATGCATATCGGTTTATTTCCGGGGAAGAACCTTCGGATGAGATGCTTGCGCAGATTATGTCTGAAGTGGCATCTGAGGCTAGGGAGTCTAATAAACGCGCCAGCGATGACTATCAAGCGTCAGCGCGTGAACGTTTCTTGGAAAAGAAAAAATATTGGGACCGTCTTTTCAAAACTTTATCGAATGAATAAAGAGCCGCGTAAACCGGAGTTAATTGTTATTGC
>CAZEST010000077.1:0-3835 GCA_964514745.1 uncultured Alistipes sp. | reverse complement strand
TGGCAAAACAATATGTTGATAATATACCTCAATGGTCTGAACATATACTTCCAAAGTCGTAGAAAATATCATGGAAATACTGCTCCCTCCAAATCTTGACGGCGAGCAACGTAGGCTCTCCGCTAACAGTAAATCACTAACAATTATAGGCGCCAACGGTGCAGGCAAAACGCGCTTTACGGGCTATTTTGCCGACTCGCTGGGTAACCGGGCATTCCGTTTATCGGCTCTGCAGGCAATCTATGGCTCAGGAGAACCGCAGCCGGTGGTCGGCACGATTGACGAACTATTTATTCAGGCACGCCGGTCGCCGTCGTTTCTTTGCAATGCAGCGTCGACATCGTTCGACAGGTTGATGGCGATGTTGCTCAACGAGGAAATTGCAGCCTTGGTAGAGTATAAGGTTAGCTTGCAGGCTGCAAAAGCCGGGGATGCGGATAGGGTAGTGGCGCCTCGGACGAAACTGGATGATGTTATAGCTCTATGGCAGGAGCTGTTCCCCTCAAATCAGGTGCTGCGCCAGGGCGGACGGCTGATGTTTTCGCGTGAAGGGCAGGATGATTCATATTCCCCGAAGCGCTTGTCGGCCGGCGAAAAGACGGTGCTCTACTATTTTGGCGCCGTAATGTATGCACCCAGCAACGGTGTGATTTTTGTTGATTCGCCGGAAATGTTTCTTCATCAGTCGCTGCAACAGAAGTTGTGGGATTCGTTGGAAAATCTGCGCCCCGATTGCCGGTTTGTCTTTACTACTCACGATTTGGATTTTACCTCTACTCGCCAGCGCGACTTGTTGCTGTGGGTAAAGGGCTACGATTCAACTCAGAATCGCTGGGATTACTCGCTGTTGCCTCGCGAAGCCGGTATCTCCGACGAAGTCTATATGGCGATTATCGGATCGCGCAACCCCGTGTTGTTCATTGAGGGGGATGCTACTCATTCGATTGATGCCAAGCTTTACCCGTTGGTGTTCAAAAACTATACGGTTAAGTCGCTGGGCAGTTGCGATAAGGTCATCGAATCAACGCGCGCGTTCAACGACCAGCGTTCGCTCCACCATCTTGAGAGCCGAGGCATCGTGGACCGCGATCGCCGGGAAGATGCCGAAGTTGAGTATCTGCGGAGTAAAAACATCTTTGTGCCGGAGGTTGCGGAGATTGAGAACATACTGATGCTGGAGGAGGTAGTTCGCACGGTTGCCGCCTATAATGGGCGCGACGAAGAGAAGGTATTCCGTGCGGTCAAGAAGTCGATAATCGGAATGTTTCGCCATGATATCCGCTCGCAAGCTATGCAGCATACGCGCCATCGCACAAAGCGCTTGGTGGAGCGACGTGTCGACGGCAAGTTCTTAAATATCAGTGATTTTGAGCGCCATATAGCCGGATTGGTCGACGAACTGAATCCGCGAGGCACCTACGAAAAACTGTGCCGAGTGTTTACGCGCTATGCCAATGAGGAGAACTATGCCCAAGTGCTGAAGGTCTATAACCAGAAGTCGATGTTGCCCGGCTCCAACGTGTCGTCGCTTTGCGGTTTGTCCGGTTCAAAAGAGGCCTATATTGATTGCATAATCTCTATTCTGCATCGCGAAAGCAGTTACAGTCGCAGAATTCGTGCGGCCATAACTGCTTGTTTCGGATTATAATCTAAATGCGTTTTACTTTTAGGGAGGCGTACATGATTGCAGCCAGGGCGAAGAAGAGGATGAGGCTGCCCAGCAAGAGGGCGTAGGTTGAGGTGGTCAGCATCATGTAGCAGAAAAGATACATTAGCGTAAGGAGGCTACCGATAGATAAGCCCAGCTTACGCGACCGCAACATTCGCCACATATATCCGGTTATTAACGCTACGGTCATACCGGCCGCTATCAGGTAGGCCCATGCGAAGGCTATCAGTTCGGAGAACGAAAGCAGCAGGGTGTAGAACAGAATCAGTGCTACGCCTATCAGGAAATAGTTGAATAGCGGAATAGTTTCCTTTCGGATCATCTCTATGAACAGGACGCTGATGAAGGTCAGCAGTATGATCATAAACGAATATTTCAGCGAGCGTTCAACTTTCTGGTAGTTGGTTACGCCTGTAAGAAAGCTGGAGCCAACCCTGCGAGGCTGCTTTACAGTTGCCCAATCAGGCAATCTGCTATTGCGCCATTGAGCTGCGAATCCTCTCGACGTTATGGAACGCTCCTCAGGCATGGCGTCGCTGCTAAACGATGGATTCTCTGCATTACCATGGACATTGATGTCGGCTTCGTGGCCTATTTCCTGTACATAAAATGCTTCGGACCCGCGCATCTCAAAGTTGACTGAATAAGGGATTTCGTCAGGCATATTTGCCAACGGCACGGTAGCATAGAGGTAGCCATGACCGCTTTCGAGTTCGATGCGTTGACCGCCAAAGTCGATCTCCTTGAAATTGGTGAGCTGTTTGGTTGGCAGTGTAAATTTTATGACAGCCGAATCGCCGAATCGTTCCAGCTCGGAGCGCAGGAATTTACCTGAGACAGCGATGTTTGCATTGTAGACCTCTACGTCGTATATGCCTCGATGGAGCGAAAGCGATTGAATGTTGGCATCGCAATTCAGAAGCAGAGGTGCAATTTCATATGTGTCCGTTAGCGTGTTGCTAACGAAAGGCCCGGCTATTTCAATTTCTGAGCCCCACTGACTGATAATGGCTTTGGAAACATTGTTGTCTGAATAGCTTCGGTTTCGGGTGATAATCCACATAGTGAGGGTGCCAATCATCAGCAAGCAGGCAATCAAGCCCATGAGAAACGCCTTCAACCCGTAGGACATAGGCTTGGGCTGAGGAGGGAAATAGGGTGGGAGAGGCGATTGAGCCATCGGTGGCACCGGTGGGGGCGGCGCGATATACTGATTGTTGTCCATCATTATTTTATTACCAATTCGTAGTTTTCAACCTTAAGTTTCAGCGTAAAATACATGGCTACGGCAATCAGCACAAACAATAATAGGCTACCGATAAGCAGAGCCATGGAGCCAATGTTGATTAGCGTAAAAATCACCCCGTATTCAACGGTCAGGATTCCCGCTGTCAGTGCTACGCATTTCTTCCTTTTTGTCAGGCCATTAACAAAGCAGCTTATCAGCGTAATGGTCATAATAGCGACCAGGGTGTAAGCTGCCGGGAACGGCATCAACTCAGCCATCGCAAATAATAGCTGGTTAAACAGGCATAATGCGCAAGCAATCAAGGCGTATTGAATGTAGTTAATCGGCTTGCGCACGGCAATCTCAATTAGCGTGATTGACATCAGTGTAGTTGCAATTACGCTAAAACAGTAGGTGATAGTGTTGATCAGATTGTAGTAGCTTTTTTCTTCAAGCTGACAGAGCTCTTTGTGGTCCCAGGCAATATCGCTTATGGTATTGGCCAGAATAGCCAGGGCAATCGAAATGCCGGCGACAAACAGGATTTGTAAGCCCATCCAGTTCTTTGTGTAGTGAGGCTTCTTTTGAAGTTGTTCCATGATTAGAGGTGTTGTTGGTATGTGATAGTAGTTGCTTGTAATGAGATTGCGTTACAAAGATAATGCCAATTTTGCATTTCCTACTCAAAAAATTGGTAAGAAAATTTCTGACGCAGCCTGATACCGACAATACCCCCGGCGAAGAATATTCTGTCAGGAGCGCCCTAATGGGCTCTTCTGCTTCCATTCTTCACCGGGGGCATTGTCAGAATCCTCGCCCTGATTCGGGCGAAGTTACCACTTGGCGAAACCGATATGGATTGCTTGTAGTTGGGGAATCGGTTATTTTACGCAGATCTTTTGGGTGCAGGCAGCGGAGCGTGCGATATAAACGCCGGC
>CAZEST010000076.1:0-8866 GCA_964514745.1 uncultured Alistipes sp. | reverse complement strand
GTGTCGCGGATGCTCATCTTGTATTCCTGGTTGCCGAAACGGTAGGTGTCGGGCAGGGGAGCGTCTTCGTTGTAAGGTTCGATAATGATGTGTACCTCACCGAACTGACCGGCACCGCCCGATTGCTTCTTATGGCGATAATCTGCACGGGCAGCCTTTGTGATAGTTTCGCGATACGGAATCTTCGGTTCTTCGAAGATGATAGGCAACTTGTCGTTGTTCTCAACGCGCCACTTGAGGGTGCGCAGGTGGAATTCGCCCTGACCCTTGAGCAGAACTTGCTTGAGTTCCTTCGATTGTTCGATAACCCATGTAGGATCTTCCTCGTGCATACGGGTTAGGATTCCGGCGAGTTTCTCGGCATCGCTTTCGGTAACGGGGCGCACGGCGCGGATGTATTTCGGGGCGGGATACTTGATGAAGTCGTAAGCGTAATCGCAGCCCTTTTCGTTGAGAGTGTTGCCTGTGCGAACATCTTTCAGTTTCACGGTAGCACCGATATCACCGGCACATAACTTCTCAACTTGCGTCTTGATTTGGCCACAGACGCAGAAAATCTGAGCCAAGCGTTCCTTACCGCCACGGGTAATGTTGTCGAGGTCAACGCCTGATGTCAGCGTGCCTGACATAACTTTGAAGTATTGAACTTCGCCAATGTGAGGTTCAACGGTAGTCTTGAACATGAAGATGCTAAGCGGACCATTGCTGTCGGGCTTAACTTCCTCGCCGGCTGTGTTGACCGGAGCGGGCATATCTTCAACGAACGGCACAACGTTGCCAAGGAATTCCATCATACGGCGAACGCCCATGTCCTTGAGCGCGCTGACGCAGAATACCGGGTATATCGAGCGGTCAATCAATCCTTTACGGATTCCTTCGCGCATTTCGTCTTCAGAGAGGTGGCCTTGATCGAAGAATTTCTCCATCAAGGTTTCGTCGTTTTCAGCAGCAGCTTCAACGAGAGCTTGGTGCATCTCTTGAGCCTTTTCCATCTCTTCGGCAGGAATTTCTTCGATGGTGGGAACGCCGCCTTCAGGCCCCCATGAGTATTTCTTCATCAGAAGTACGTCAATCATGGCGTTGAATCCCGGACCGCTTACCAGCGGGTACTGGATAGGTACAACGCGCGAACCGAATACTTCTTTCATCTGCTCGAGGCAGTTGTCGTAATCGGCTTTTTCGCCGTCAAGCTGATTGATGGCGAAGATAACCGGCTTTTTCAGTTGGGCCGTAGTGCGGAAGATATTTTGGGTACCTACTTCTACGCCATACTGAGCATCAATGACGATAACGCCCGTATCCGTAACGTTGAGGGCGGTGATTGCATTACCTACGAAGTCGTCAGCTCCGGGGCAGTCGATAACGTTGAGTTTCTTGTTGAGGAACTCAGCATAGAAGATCGTAGAGAAAACGGAATAGCCGTATTCCTTCTCTACCGGGAAGTAGTCAGAAACGGTGTTTTTGGCGTCGATAGTGCCGCGGCGTTTTATTACTCCACACTCGTAAAGCATAGCTTCGGCGAGTGTGGTTTTCCCGGATCCCTTGCTACCGAGCAAAGAGATGTTTTTGATTTCGTTTGTTTGATAGACCTTCATGATAATATGGTATTATGTTGAGGTAAGATTTAATGCGCCTAAATTTAGTAATAAAGTCTCAGCTGACAATAACTTTTTATATGTTTCATAACATATTCTTGAAAAAAATTCCAATTATGGTGTAAATTTTGATAAAAGGCGGATTTTTAGTACCTTTGCACCCGATTTCGCCCAATCAAGTTCAATTCCCCCCAATTACGCATGAAGAAAGAACCCAAAATCATAACCATGGGTCAGATTGACCTGAGTCAAGCTGTTGACTATAAAGCTCCCGACATAGATCGTTTGCCGGTCATTGCAACGCGCAATTTGGTGTTGTTTCCCGGTGTGGCTATACCGATTGCTTTGCTTCGCGAATCATCGTTAACCGTAGCGCAACGAGCTTTGGACGAGAAACAGACAATCGGTCTCTGCTGTCAGATTGATCCAAAGATGGAGAATCCCATGTCGCAGGTTGATGTGGCGCCCTATGGTGTGTTTGTTGAGGTTATGCAAATCTTCGACCTGCCCGATGGAACTCACTCAGCCTTTTTGAGAGCTGTTGGAAAGTTTAAGGTGCGCGGTACGGCTTTAGAATCGTCAATGGCAGGTTCAACGCTGAATCTTGAGGTATCGAAAGTAGGGGAGAATACGGTTGGCAAGCAGGAGAGTTTCAATACGCTGATTGAACTTATTATGCGAGCATATAAGGAATTGGCTGCACACTCCGATATGGATCTTCCGCCGATGAACGTAACCGGCTTAGAACCTGCGGAGGTTATCAATCATATCTGTACGCATTTTCCGGCTCCACCGGAGGCCAAGATGGAATTATTGGCGATTTATCGAATCCTGGCTCGAGGCGAAGCGTTGTTGAAGTTGCTTAACGACGAATTGCAAAAGATGTCGTTGGTGAAAGACATTATGGAACGCGCGCGCGAGGAATTGACCCAGGAGCAACGCGAGGGCTTTATGCGTAGACAGATCGATGTAATGCAGCGAGAACTCTATGGCGACTTAGACGATGCCGAACAGTTTATTGAGAAATCTACTCAAGTTGCTTTTACTCCGGCGGCCCGTGTAGCATTCGATAAGGGCATTGCTCAATTACGCCGCCTGAGCCCGTCATCACCCGATTACTATGTAACTTATAATTATCTGACTACACTGTTGGAGCTTCCTTGGCAGCAGGAAACCGAACTCAATACAAAGCTATCTTCTGCCAAACGCACCTTGGAAACATGCCACTATGGAATGAAGAAGGTGAAGGAACGTATTCTGGAGCAGGTTGCCGTTACGATGGCCAATCCCGATGGTCGTGCACCGATACTTTGCTTGGTTGGAGCTCCCGGTGTTGGCAAGACCTCGCTCGGACAGTCGATAGCAGCAGCTATGGGGCGTCATTATCAGCGAGTATCGTTGGGCGGCGTGTCAGACGAGGCTGAAATCCGAGGCCATCGTCGTACCTATATCGGAGCGATGCCTGGCCGAATCATGGATGCCCTTCGAAAGGCAGAGAGCTCTAATCCGTTGCTGTTGCTCGACGAGATCGATAAGCTTTCACGCGATATCAAGGGGGATCCCTCCTCGGCATTGCTTGAAGTGCTTGACCCGGAACAGAATTGTAAATTCCATGATAATTTTATCGACGTAGACTTCGATCTATCGAATGTAATGTTTATCGCAACGGCCAACAGCTTGGATACCGTACCACGTCCGCTATTGGACCGTATGGAGGTTATTGAAGTGCCCGGGTATCTGCTCGAAGAGAAGCTGGAGATTGCTCAGCAGCACTTGATTCCGAGGGTTGCCAGCTCTGTAGGCTTTGGAGAGGAGTTTTCGATGAGCAAGGCAGCGCTAACTGCGGTTATAGAAGAATATACATCGGAGAGTGGTGTGCGTCAGTTGGAAAAGACGATTGCATCAATTGCGCGTAAGTTGTTGGTTAAGCAGATGTCTGACGAGAATCCGCAGCTGAAACTCAAGACGGCCAAAGATGTGCACACAATCTTAGGCCCGGCGATTTATTCTCCGCAGCGATATGAGGCAATGTCTGTGCCCGGTGTTGTTACCGGATTGGCATGGACAGCCCATGGAGGCGAAATCCTCTTTATTGAATCCTCCTTGATTAAAGGTAAAGGCGAGAAGCTAACGCTAACGGGCAATTTGGGTGACGTAATGAAAGAATCGGCAACTATTGCATTGCAATATGTTCGTTCGCATGCAGAGGAGATTGGTATACCTTACTCAAAATTTGAGGAGAACAATCTGCATATTCATGTTCCGGAAGGGGCCGTGCCTAAGGATGGACCTTCGGCAGGCATTACCATGGCCGTGTCTATAGCGTCAACATTTACCGGACGCATGGTAAAACCTCGCCTGGCAATGACCGGAGAAATCACCCTGCGAGGTCGCGTAATGCCCGTTGGCGGTATCAAGGAGAAAATCTTGGCAGCCAAGCGTGCCGGCATAACTGATATTATCATTTGCAATGAAAACCGCAAGGATATCGAGCAGATTGAGGCCTCGTTCGTAAAGGGGGTTACCTTCCATTACGTAAGCAATGTTGACGAGGTCCTCAAACTGTCGCTGGTATAGCCGATAGCTCCAAAAAACTCGGCTTATAGGGCGGTTGCCTTAGTTGGTTTGTAAGGCAGGTTGTGACTTTGATGCCTTCGTTGCCTTGTATAATAGAATAAGGCCGGCTGTAGTTAATATGACGCTGCCAATTACCATCATATAATCGCCTACGGAAGATAAAGAGCCACCGACATTATCCAAATAGGATGTTTGGCCGGAGTTTGTAGTGTAATATTCCGAAACAACAACAACGGTGTTGTTGAAGATGTGTGCGATTATAGGTAACCATAATGACTTGCTCCATATAAGTAGGTAGCCTAAGAATGCACCTAACAACATTCTGGGAATAAGACCGAACGGCTGAAGATGGAAGGCGCTGAAGATAAAAGCTACCAGCCATACAACCGCGTGGATGTTGATATTTGTTTGGCTTAAGATGCGCTGTAAGGTGCCACGGAAGAATAGCTCCTCGCTGAATCCGGCAAGTACGGCAATGATCAGAATAGAAACAATTAGGGAGGAAATTGATGCTCCGGACATTAGTAGGTTTGTAGTTTCTTGTGCGCTTGCTTCCAGCTGGCGGAAGAATTGCTCGGTAGCTGCCATTGAGTCCGGAAGATGCATGTTGCGGTTCCAGTCAATAATCAGATTCATAGCCGGAATAGAGCAAAGCATAACGGCTAACGCGAGCAGTACGATTGCTAGCTTTGGCTTACGGTCGATGCATAATAGTTGGGCAGGGAGCCGAGTGACGACCATAGCTGTAGCGATGGCCGGAAGAATGAAAATAAGTAGGTCTTGAAGAATTACGTAAATTCTGATAAGGGCTTCAGGTTTGCTGAGCAGTCGAGGTAAGAAGGGTAGTATTACCCCGGCAACGATAAGCATAAACAGGAAGATACAACCGAAGAGAGCTAATGCAACTCCCGGACGTGTCAGTTGAAAGGTTGCTTTTGTAGGTGCCATTATAGTTTATTGACTGATTAAAAGTTTAAATAAAAATCTTTTACTAGATTACTGTATTGATTAGAGAATTTGTGGGCTTCTCTGATGATGAGTTGCGATTCAGCGCATTCAGCATATAGCGTATTGCTTAATTCTGCCAGAATGCGTTTAGCGGGTTTGCTCGGAGTCGTTTTGACTCTGACTAGCCGCGATAACGCTAATTTGCTAATCGTAGCGTAGTATTTTAAATCTTGTTCGCGGTCTGCCGGTAGAATAAGATAGAGAGAGCCGTTTTCCTTGAGTAAGGATTTCGTTGCCATTAGGAGATTTTCTAGCGAAAGGGTAGATTCGTGACGAGCTTGTTGTCGAGTTGTTTCCGGCGAAAGCACTCCGTTGGAGAAAAACGGTGGATTGCTAACGATTATGTCGAAGCGGCCACCAAGTCTTTCGGCCGTTAGGCTGCAAATATCACCTATAATAATCCGCAGTCGGTCGGCCCATGGAGAGCTGTTGAAATTCGAGGACGCTTCCTCGGCAGCTATCGGGTCAATTTCAACTCCTGTAATCGAAGCCGTTGGAAATCGCTGAGCCAGCATTAGGGCAATTAAGCCTGTTCCGCTGCCGATATCCAATATTCGCAGTCTGTTGTTCTCTGATGTAGCCTCGGCCGGGCGAGATTGCGCCGCCCAAGCACCGAGAAGCACGCCATCCGTACCGACCTTCATCGCACTTCGATGGTTTGCTACAACAAACTGTTTGAATCTAAATGATGTTTCGCGGTCGGGATTTCGCATCTTATAGAAGCCTTTATATAGCCACAAAGATACGGAATTTTTGTGGAAATTTGTGTATTTAAGATAGTTTTATTAATTTTGGAAAAAAGAAAATAGAATGATAGTCAATAGTGCCCGATTTGTAATAAGCAATTCAACCGCAAAAAGCTGCCCAAATGAGATGCGACATGAGTTCGCCTTTATAGGCCGTTCTAATGTCGGGAAGTCCTCGTTGATCAATATGCTGACTAATAAAAAGGGGTTGGCAATGACGTCGGCAACGCCTGGGAAAACATTATTGATAAATCATTTTTTGGTAAATGACCAGTGGTATCTCGTAGATTTGCCCGGCTACGGTTTTGCAAGACGTAGTAAGGAGGGGCGCGCTGAGATCTCACGCATCATCAAGGAGTATATTCTGAATCGGCGTCAAATGACCTGTCTGTTTCTATTGATCGACGGGCGCCATATGCCGCAAAAAATAGATTTGGAATTTATGCGATGGTTGGGTGAAAATGGCGTTCCGTTCTGTATTGTGTTTACAAAATTAGACAAATTGTCGCCGTCGGCGGTAAAAAAGGTTACGGGCGATTATTGTGCTCAACTTTTGGAAGAATGGGAGGAGCTGCCTCCGATCTTCAAGAGTAGCTCGGTTGACCGACGCGGACGTATTGAGATACTCGACTATATAGATCAACTGGTAAAATTGCCGTTAGAAGAAACAAATAGCTAATTACTGACTTTACGATTATACCATGGAAAAGGATATGGCAGAGGATAAGCGCATCTTAATTGTTGAGGACGAAGAGACATTATGCGAGGTCGTTCGATTTAATTTGGAACGAGCCGGATATGGTGTCGATATAGCTTATAGTGCGGAAGAAGCTTTAAAGTTGCCCTTGAGTAGATATTCATTAATATTATTGGATATTATGATGGGGGCAATCAGTGGGTTTACCATGGCCAAGATGCTGAAGGAAAATCCAACAACTTGCGACATACCTATAATTTTCTGTACGGCAAAGGATACGGAAGATGATATGATAACCGGCTTGCATCTTGGCGCAGATGATTATATAACGAAGCCATATAGCATTCGAGCGTTGATGGCGCGCATAGAGGCCGTTTTGCGTCGTGCTAACCATACGTATGACAAGCTATTCTCTACTGGTGCGGTGATGAGGTATGCCGGTATTGTAGTAGATACCGATTTGAAGACCTTGACCATTGACGGTAAGGAGATAGCGTTGCCTAAGAAGGAGTATGAAATACTCCGTTTGTTGCTTTCAACGCCGGGCAAGATTTTCTCTCGCGATGAAATCCTATCGAAGGTATGGCATAATGAAGTTGTAGTATTAGACCGCACAATAGACGTCAACATAACGCGCTTGCGTCAGAAACTTGGTGTTTATGGTAAACATATAATAACACGTTCCGGCTATGGATACGGTTTCCAACCATAAAAAATCTGCCTATCATCATAAACTATTCCTGTTTGCTCTATTGTTTTCGTGGAGCATGATTGGCTTTTGCTTGTTGTTTCAATACGGAAGAGAATCGCAATATAAGATTTCTCAGTTTGACTGGCGCCTGCAGTTGTTTAATACTCGCATGATTGAAGCGATAGGTGACGGTAAAACTCCGGAGGAATTTATTAGGAATACGGCCCTGCCGTATCAAGATCTGCGCGTCTCGGTAATTAACAACAAAGGTACGGTTGTGTTTGATAATACGTTGGACACACTGCCTGCTACCAACCATCTCAGCCGACCTGAGATAGCCGATGCCATACATAAAGGCTCCGGCTACACGTTGCGACGCCATTCGCGATCGAATGGTGAGAATTATTTCTATTCGGCAATGGCCTCAAACGGTTGCATTGTTCGAACGGCTGTACCGTATAGTTCGATCTCTGTTGCAGAAATGCTTGCGGTAGATAGAGGATTTATTTGGTTCATGATTATTGCCGGATTTGTAATTAGTATTATAGGTTATTTTACAACAAAGAAATTAGGTAGAAATATTAAACGTCTAACGGATTTTGCAGAGCAGGCAGAGCACGGAGAAAAAATAGATGCCGACTATAGATTCCCTAATGATGAGCTTGGCGAAATCTCAAGTCATATCGTAAGATTGTATGTTAAATTGCAGAATGCAATTGCGGAACGTGATCGCCAGCATGCAATAGCTCTGCATGAAGAGCAAGAGAAAATTAGGATAAAGAAAGAGCTGACCAATAATATCAATCATGAACTGAAGACGCCGGTTGCGGCTATTCAGATATGCTTGGAAACTTTAATGCATAGCGATGACCTGCCTAAAGAGAAGCAGCAGGAATTTATTAACCGTAGTTATGCAAACTGCGAGCGTTTGTGTGTACTGCTTAATGATGTAGCAACTATAACGCGCATGGATGATGGTAATCAATACATCGAGAAGGACGATGCCGACTTGGTTGAGATAATATCGACAGCTATAGCTGAAACTCCAGAGACTGAATTTACTATACAATGTAATATGCCGGAAACGGCTCCGATTATTGGGAATAAGTCTATATTAACATCTTTGTTCCGCAATCTGATTGATAATGCAATTTTTTATTCCGGAGGTAATCAGGTGACGATAGATGTTGTAGACGATATGGATAATGCCGGATTCTGGCGTGTGCGTGTGGCGGATAATGGGAGCGGTGTGGAAGAAAAGCACTTGCCTTATCTGTTTGAAAGTTTCTATCGTGTAGATAAGGGACGCTCCAGGCGATTAGGTGGCACCGGCCTTGGTCTTGCCATCGTGAAGAATGCCGTAACCATCCATGGTGGCACCATCACCGTCGACAACGCCCCCACCGGTGGCCTCGTCTTCACCTTCACCCTCCGCCGCGACTAACGGCAAGAAATGGCCCCGCCTTTTGCAAATCCAAAGAACTTAAACCACCAATTAAAATCTGCGATAACGGGAATGATGGTGGTGCGGGATGCAAAAAGTTACGGCTAA
>CAZEST010000075.1:0-8893 GCA_964514745.1 uncultured Alistipes sp. | reverse complement strand
TATCACCGTTGTCGGTATCACCGTTGTCGGTGTCGCCGTTGTTATCACCGTTGTTGCCGGGAGTGGTAATGTTGTCGTCAGGAGAATTGCTGTTAACAGTTGTCAGCGAATTGGCTGCTGCAGTCATAGTGAACCCATCGCTGAAGGTAACGGTTGTAGGTTCACTGCTGTAGTTGTAAACAGCGTAGGTTTCGGTGTCGCTGTTGCGGAAGGTTGTTGTAAAGGGATAGTCGCTGTAGATGGTAGAGTCGGGAGTGCCGATTGCGGCAAGGGCATGAACCCATTGATAGGTAAAGGCCTGACTGATGCCGAATTTAGAGCCTAGCTGCGTTGAGCTGTTGTAGAGACTAAGGGCATCTGAGGGAGAAATCATGGCTAAATACTGAATCCAAGAGTCGTACCAGATATTGGCATTAACCTCGTTATTCATGATGCCGGTCTCTGATTTCATTGCATTCCAGAGTTTGTTGGCATAGGTTACATCATCAACCAAATACTTGGATGATGTTTGTACGGGATAGATGTTTATGCCATAGGATGCTGCAATGCCGCCGCCCCAATAGTTGTTGTCATCATAAGAGTTGCCAAATACGCGAGATGCCATGGCTGAGGTAAAGGAGGAGGGACGAATCTCGCCGCGAGTGTCGAACCAATAGCATTGAATAGCCGACATTTCCGTAGTGTACATCCAAATAGCAGCGTTCAGCAGATCGGTGTTGCCGGTGACTGCTGCCCATTGAATAACCGCAGAATGGCTGTTCATGGCTTCTGATGAGGATTCTTGGTCGTTGCCAAGGCCATCGGTTGATAGGCCGTTAGCCCAGCTGTGGCCGGCATACGGACAGAAGTTGCGCAGGTAGGGGAACATGGTGTCATTGCGGTCGATATTGGCGAAATCGCGTACAATCATATTGACCATTTCGCCCCACTTTGATGCCCATGTCTTATCAAACTCAGCAACGAAGGCTGCTGCGTTGATATAGTAACCATACTGGAAATGGTGGTCGTTGATATTGCTGTCAAGGCTGTGGCCTGCCGGATACGCTAGCATTGTAGTCCATGGCTTGTGATAGTAGAACATGAAGGCTACATTGTCTGTAGTAGCGTTAAGCCAACGTTCCAGACGGCTTTTTACCAAGCTAAATGCAGTATTGAATCCATCGGTGTCGCCACTTTCGCGAGCTGCGCGAGCCGTAACGACCAAACGATTTAATAATTGACCGTCGTTGTAGGAGTCAGTCCAATCGGAGTAGCCCGTGTTGTTGCATACTGCATCAACTAAGCTTTCGAATTCTGATTGAGAATAGCCTGAAGCGGTAGTTTGCGCGCCGGGCAGCGTAGGCAAGAAACCCTTGAAAGTGAGATTGGTTGTATAGCTGGAGCCATCAAACATTTTTAGGCGACCACGCACGGTTTCGTAGTAATCGCCTGTGAAGTCTTGGCCGGTGACTGCGTTGTTGTATTGGTGAGGGAGAATACCCATTAAAGAGTGGGCTCCGGATTCTTTTAGATCAGCGTATACATTGAAGTTGGTAGTAACGCTGGAACCGCTGACGGTATATTCGGCTTTGGTGTTTGAGGGGAATGCGAATGCATATTTTGCCCATTCGTTAGCCTTGGCAACGGCATCGGAAGTATTGTCGGGCAATAGAGCAACTGACCAATAGTCCTTGCTGCCGAGATCGCAGGTTAATGTAAGGCCATCTGCCTGCCATGTACAGCCGGTTGGTGCATATAAGGCATAGGAGCTGCCATTGTAGCATCCGGTTACAACTGCGATATTGCCATTGATGGTGATTGCGCCACCGGTTAGAGTAACCTTGACCTGTGCAGAGCCGGAAGTGCGAGTGAAATAAGCCATTGGCACACCCATTGCAACAATAGCCTCCATTGCATTGCTGCTGTCGGTCCAACGGAAGGTAACACCCCAATCGGAGTAATTGCAGACGGTAGTCTCTGCGCAGTTAAGCCCTTCCAGTCCGATAATGATTGGATTTTCTGCAGTGATGGCTTGCATCTGCATGTTCTTGATAAGCGTCAATCCGGCATCCACGGGCTTAATAGCCATTGGGTAGTTAAAGATGTTATCGCCATGAGCCTTTGTTAACTCGGAGGTCCACCAGTCATTGGTTGGGATAGGAAGATTAGCGACAGCTCCACTTAGATATGGAGTACCGGAGGGGTAGCTATTGCGGCCCGAAGAGTCAGTGCCCGGAAAGGCATCAAGATACGAGGCAGATCCAACGGTTACAACATTGGCCGAAACGGTTAAACCGGCAACCATCACAGTTGCGGTTAACAGATACTTTTGTAACATTAAGAGTGATATTAGGTTAGTAAGATGGTTAAAGATTTCTTGGTATTGTTAATGTTTGATTTAAACTAAATGGTTAGGTTTCCGATGCAAATTTACGCAAATTAACGATGTGTTTTATAGGATAGAGAACTGTATATTATAGTTAAATAAGGTTAAATACGGATGAATATTTGCTTTCGCTGTCAAAATATCTTTATATTTGCGCTGAAATATTATATAAAATAAGATAAAAATCAATTAGCAAGAGCTATTAATGTCTACTTATATAGCTAATATATCATCTCTTGCCAATGTAAGACTTAATTTAGATTGGCTTGCATAGTGCTTGGTAATCCGGCTGACACGGAAATCCAGGCACGTACCGACACATTTCTTTAGGAGTACATCAGCCGGATAAGTTGCAATTATATCGTCACATATTCTATTTTTATTGATAATCGGCTGATTAATAGCCACAAGATTGGGCTATAGCCACAAAATCCCCTTAAATTTTATGCTACAAATTAGTTCTAAATTCCGGCGCTTTGTGTGCGCAGTTGGAGTTGTAGCGTTTACTTTGCCTACATTTTCAGTTGTGGGTGAGGACTTCTCTATGACTATGCAGCGCCAAGCCGGAATGCAACTCACGGGAGCATTTACTCCATTGAGATTCGCAGATGAAGACGAAAGTACGCCCTTCGTGTCAGCGACAGAGTCATCCAACATTATCCTGCCGGCTAACTTGGCACAACGTCGAGAGGAAACTGTTGACATCCCAATGTTGTATGGTTGTCGTATCTCGTCGAAGCAATCAGCCGACGGCGTTGGCCCGCTGGCTACCGGTATGATTAAGTTCAATTCCGGAACAGATGCAACGCAGTTGAACACTACTGCCCTATTCAAGTATGGCGGTGCACCTCTCTCCGATGGTAACTATTATGGTATGCGTGTTACCAATACCGGGAAAAAGTATCTCGATAAGTTCCCCATGACAACATGGAAACGTGCTTCGCAGACATCGCTGTCGAGCGTAAGCATGCTTGCTTCGGATGTGGCCTACGACCCAACTTCCGATATGGTTTACGGCTGTTTCTATAATGACACGGGCGATGGTTACCTCTTTGGAAAGGTAGATTATACAACTCGTAAGCGAACAGCTATCAAGAATCTGGAAGTTAGCTATAATGCTGTGATGGTAGATGCCGCCGGCCAAGTCTATGCGATTGATATGACCGGCAATCTGTTGAAGGTTGATAAAACAACCGGTGATGCAACAACTATTGGTCATACCGGAGTTAGTCCGGCCTATGCAACTTCCGCAACGATTGATCTATCTACCGGGCGTTGCTTTTGGACTGTAAGTCCGGCCGATGGAACGAGCTATCTGTATGAGGTTAACTTGGAAACAGGTTTGGCAACTCAGCTATTCCAGTTTGCTTGTTCGGATGAGATTACCGGTCTGTTTATCCCGGCACCAGAGGCTACTGCCGAGGCCCCTTCGCCGGCTCAGAATCTTACGGCATCGTTCCCCGAAGGTGCGTTAGAGGGCACGTTCAGTTTTACAATGCCAACGACATTGGTCAACGGAACGGAGGCTACCGGTGAGATGAACTATGTTATCTGGATTGATGGCGTAGAATTTGCAACCGGAACGGCCAATGCCGGAGATACGGTTACAAAAGATGTAGCGCTGTCAACTCCAGGTAAGAAGTCGTTTGCTGTTGGCGTGTCAAATGCAGCAGGTAATAGTAAGAATGCTGTGATTAAGGTCTTTATTGGTAGTGATACGCCAAAAGCTCCTGCGCCGACGTTAACGTATGCCGATGGTAAGTTTACTATCAGTTGGGAGAAGGTTACGGCGTCGGTCAATAACGGCTATATGAATCCGGATCAGCTGACATATACAGTTACGCGCTTGAATGATAACGTTGTAGTAGCTACAGATATCGCTGAAACCAGCTATCAAGATGAGGTTGCACCTACTCCGGGTAGAGTTATCCCCTATCAGTATAGCGTAAAGGCTACATTCAATGGCTATACCGGAGCTGCCGGCACTACTAATATTTATCCGCTTGGCGAAAACGAGACACCTTACTATGAAGGTTTCGACTCAGCCGATGCAATGAATAATTTTATTATTCTGGATTCTAACGGTGACGGTGTTACCTGGAAATACTCAGTAGGTGCATCTTCGGCTTACATTACGAATGCAAATGTAGATCACGACGACTGGTTGATTACTGCAGCAATGCATCTCTATACCGGCCGTACATATAAGCTCTCTTATGAAGCTATGGCCTCCTTCAGCCCGGAAAAAATTGAGGTTAAGATGGGCCGCGAAGCTACAGCTGAGGCCATGACTATACAGCTTGTAGAGCCTACCGACCTCGAGGCCAACTGCCAAATGATACCTTCAGTGCCTGAATTTACGGTTGAGGAATCAGGCTTATATTATATCGGATGGCATGCAATTAGCGCAACCGGTATGTTCTACCTGTATGTTGATAATATCTCGCTTACTTCAGACCATGACGGTACGGTTGATGCAATCACTCCGCCTTATACGCAGGAATTTTCCGAGTCGGTATCGCTGTCAGAGTTTACGGTGATTGATGCCAACGAAGATGGTTATCTCTGGAATATTTCTAATAGCGAAGCTCGCGTAGTTGCATCGAACGGCAACATTGATGACTGGTTGATTTCGCCTCCGATGCAATTAGAAGGTGGTTTGCTCTACAATGTATCATTGGACGCTCATAGTAGCCAATTTGCTTCGGAATTACTGGAGGTAGCTTATGGTACAGAACCCACAGCAGAGGCTATGACAACGGTGCTGATTCCTACAGCAACGCTGACCGAAACAGTTACAAATCTGGCCAAGACCCTTGGTGTTGAAGAAGATGGTGTTTACTATATCGGTATTCATGGATGCTCTACTGCTGGATATGAATTATTTGTAGACAACTTTAAGGTAGCAGCTCCGGTTAGCGGAGATGCTCCGGCAGCTGTTGAAAATATTGCAATTAAATCGGCCGACTATGGCGAGGCTAAGGCAACAATTAGTTTTGACGCTCCCGGTGAGACAATTAATGGTGGCGATTTGACGACAATTACTAAGGTAGAAATCCTGCTTGGCGAAGAAGTCGTTGCTACGGTAGCGAATCTTACTGCAGGCGAAAGTGCGTCTGCCGAAGTTAGTGTGCCGGAGGTTGGATCGTATACGTTTACCTTGGTTCCTTACAACGAAGCCGGTGCGGGTTTGTCCAGCGAAATTACCGGATATATCGGTGTGAACACCCCTGATGTGGTTCGCAATCTTTCAATGGTTGAGGATGGCGATAGCGGTCAGGTTACTCTCAGCTGGGAGGCCCCGCTCACCGATGTTAATGGCGTACTGTTGAATCCTGCTGATGTTACCTATATAATCGTTGATATTATTAATGGACAGCAACTGATATTGGTAAGAGGTATCAGCGAAACAACCTATACTATTCAGGCAGTTGGCGCCGATGCTCCGCAGGTATTCAAGTGCTATGGCGTTTATGCCGTAACGTCTATGGGCAACGGTTCGGGCGTCACAACTGGTTACATCCCGGTTGGTACGGCTGACTTCCTGCCCTATCAAGAGTCGTTCTCTGACGGTACGGCTGATACGACTATTCTAACGGCTATTACATCCGGTAGCGGTTCTTGGTATGGATTTGGTGATAACAGTGGCGTTGCTTCGGTCGATGGCGATAATGGCTTCGTTGGCTTGCAGGGCATGTCGGCCGGTGCTACCGGTGTGATTATCTCCGGGAAGATTTCTTTAGGCGATGTAATGCAGCCTAAGATGACATTCTATGTCTATAACTTGAGCGATAATACGGGCGAAGCAAATGATAACAATGAGATTATTGTTCAGATTATGCCTCGCGATGAAGAAGTAGCTACCGTAGCTGATTTCGTGCTTTGCGAAGCTTATGGAAATATCTTTGGCTGGCATGAGGTGGAAGTTGACCTAACAGAATATGCAGGAAAAACTATCCAATTTGCTATTGGCGCAGTGACTAATTATTATGTATACTCGTTGTTTGACAATATTGAGTTGAAGGAAGGATATCAGTCGAATGCTGATATCGTAAAGGCAGGGGAAGCTACCATCTCTACCCTACCCGGTACGATCCAAATCAATGTTACTCAATCGACGAATGTTAACATCGCAGACATGAGTGGACGTAATGTTTATGTTGGCCCAATTTCTAACAGCTTAGCGGTACAGGTTGCCCCCGGCATATATGTTGTTCGCGTTGGTGAAAAGACCGTGAAAGTAATCGTTAAATAATCCGAGCGGACCTTCAGCAACACCTCGCACAAAGGTCTGACTATAAAATATTAAGGGCGTACCCGATTGGATACGCCCTTAATTATGACTGTAGGTTACGATTAATTGTCGGGGGTTGGGGTTGGAGAATCGCCTCCATTCGAATTCGGCATGCCCTGTTGGGTTACATGAAATTCCAGGACATTGTTAATTGAATTAATACGTACAACTGCATAACGCGGTTCGGAATTATGGTTAGGGGTAGCATACAGCGTAGTGCTGATACTGCCTGTGGATCCTGAATATGGATAAATTTCCAACCAGTCAACCTGACTAAATGTTTTGGACGTTGTAGTGACTTCAAATTTTGAATTTGCCGGAAGGATTTCGGCTGTCCAGTCGCCGGTAGCGTTAAAGCCGATCACACCGACCGACATGCTGTCGCTCCATGTTAATTGAATATTAGTAGAAATGCCTTGAGCGAGGCTTACGGAATTAGTAAGTTCCGGTTCGTCATCGCCACAGGCCGTAGTACCAACACCCATGCATATTGTCAGCATGGCAATGGCGATAGATTTGAAATACTTCAGTCTCATAACTTTCAATTCGGTTTGATGTCTGGTTGAGTGTTAGAATGCGTGCAAATTTACAAAACCTTTTGTTAATGGCCAAAATTATTGAAGAGAATGCTAGCGTTGATGAAATTTGCTATACATTTTGCGATGCGCAATAACGTGGTCGAAATGTTCAATTGCCCAAGCTGTTAAGGCGTTAAGATGTGGAATTAAGCTCCGGCTTAGTTCGGTTAGGGAATATTCAACTCTGGGCGGAACTTCCGGATAGATTTCGCGATGTACCAAATCATCGGCCTCCAAAGACCGTAAGCAGGCTGATAATACGCGTGAGGATATGTCCGGTATCGAACGTTCTAATTCGCTAAATCGCATTGGAGTCTCGTTTGTGCTTAAATTATAAAGTATGAGTAAAGACCATTTGTCGCCAAAACGAGAAATTATATTGCGAAACGGACACGTTGGGTACTCGCGACTGAGAATCTCGTCGTCCGGAGTTCTTTGAGTGGATTGATATGGTTTGGAACTGCTCATTTAGTAGCTTTTATTTGTTGTGCTAAATAGTTGGTAATCCTAATTTAGACTAAAAAGTAACCTAGTTATTAGGGCGTTACCTCTTGCGAAATTAAAAGAATTGCTATATTTTTGCAGATGTAAATCTAGAGTGATGGTAGTCTTGTAGACTTTCTACAAAATTACGCAACTTTAGCGAAATAACAATATTATTGGACATTTTTAAACTTTAAAAGCTATGAAACGTTCTGACGAAATGATGTTTGCTCACAGTGCACAGAGTGTACTTCGTGCAGCTAATGAAGCTCCTGCTGCTTGTGGCGCAGCATGTGGCGCAGGCGACAAGGAAGAAAAGCCTGCTGCTTGTGGTTCTGCTTGTGGTTCAGGCGACAAGGAGGAGAAACCGGCTGCTTGCGGTTCTGCATGTGGCGCAGGTGAAAAGTAATCCCTTCAGGCCTTAGTTGAAATGGAATATTTTGCTTTTCAGTGGCATATCACGGATGTTTGTGACCAACGTTGCGAACATTGCTATATCTTTAGCGAGGGGCATCCTAAATTAGTTGAGATGCCATTTGAGCGCTGTCTGTCGGTGATTGATACTTGTCGGCAGATGTGTGCGAAGATGCATCGTCTCCCCTATTTTTACATAACCGGAGGAGACCCGATTCTTCACTCTCGTTTTTGGGATATATTAGAGGTGCTACATGAGCAAAATATTCCGTTCACGTTAATGGGCAATCCGTTCCATTTAACGCCGGATGTATGCCGCCGAATGAAGCAACTTGGATGTCGAAAATATCAGCTCAGCATTGATGGCCTTCGGCAGACTCATGATATGATACGCAAGCCCGGCTCATTTGATGCCACGATAGCTGCCATTAAGATTATTCGTGATGCCGGATTGCATTGTGCAATTATGACGACGGTTAGCGGAACGAATATCCATGAGATACCGGAGATAGTTGACTTGGTAGTAGCGAACCATGTAGATATCTTTGCATTTGGTAGGTATTGCCCAACATCCATGGAAAAAGCAATAAGCGAGCGCACGCATATAGCTCCGGATGCATATAGAGAGCTCCTGACGACGTTGTGGGAGCGCTATCAACGTTATCAAGATAGCGATACTACGTTTAACCTAAAGGACCATCTTTGGACCTTGTTCCTATATGAAAAGGGCCTGTTTAAAATCCCGGAAGGTCTGGATAA
>CAZEST010000074.1:0-8918 GCA_964514745.1 uncultured Alistipes sp. | reverse complement strand
CCGCTCACCTCGACACTGCCAGTGTCGCGCTCTAGCCAGATGAGCTAGTACCCCGTATTTTACAGTGCAAAAGTAGCAATTTTCCTTGAATTGGCCAAATGTTACGGGACGAAAATGCAGAAAAATACAAAAATGTTAGAAAAATGTTGTAAAAGTGTTGCATGGTTGTTACAAAATGATTACCTTTGCAACATCGATAAGTTATTCCGCTCACAGGGAGCGATGCATGTATCTTGAATAACCAAACAACTGTATGGCTTGGAGAAGCACATACGCCTATACTAAAAACGAATATCTACTTTGCGTATGAACACCCTATCAACTCAAAAATGGATGGTGATGTTTCTGGTAGTGAACTTAGCGTTATTTTTCCCACACACACGGGCTAATGCTGAAGAAATTTCCAACATTGACCCTTCAGACGAAGAGACAACTAGCTACACTCCGATTAACTATAACGGAGAATTTTTCTCGGCCATTAATTATCAATGGACCGACACTGACGGCGTTGAACATCAGGCGTCGTTAGCTGATGAGGCTAAAACTTGGCCTCAAATACAGATGTTTATCCAAAAGATTATCGACGATCAGCGGATTCCGGGTATGGTTAACGATCCTACCCCCGAGGAACTGCGCCCCGACAACGGCTATATCTTCACGTATGGGAATCGTCGGACCAGCCTGCCGGCCGGTTCGCAGGTGAAGGTTGACTGGACTCAATCCTTTAATGAGTGGGGACTGCCTGCTCTGCCTAATGCTAATGACGAACGAGTAGACCGTACGCCTTATGAGGATGGTTTGACCGCTGTATTGGTTAAGCTCAACGACGATTATAGCGCGAAATCTAATCGTAACGACTATTCAAGCCCGAAGGATCTGGTTACGGATAATATCAAGAGTATGCAGGTGATGACCAATCGCTTGCGCATTGAAGGCAACGATAATCCCGGATGGCTTTTCAATATCCGCACCCCGCTAAATAAGTTTTTCATCATGACTAAGGGCAAACTGCGCTCAACCGTATCGCGTCCGTTTAACTGGATGTTTGAGCAGCTGTCGCCCGCCGAGGATAATAATCTGCCGGAAAATGTCTATGAGAAGATGTTGGGCAATACAACATTCCCGATTCTGCACGACTGTAGGAGCGTCATCCAGAAATATCATCCTACATTGATGGGCTCTAAGGCCAATACGAAGGATTATGTATCGTCCATTATGGTCTACATTCCCGATAAGCGCTTTGCCAAGGTGCTGGAGTCGCAATGCACTGACCAGGATGCCGAAGGCCGATGGTATCTGCGCAACACTCAGAACTCCTCTAACCCTATTCGCTATGCCGGCGAAGATTGGACTCGCGACGGAGCAACCTCGTTTATCTATTATAATCGCGACTATACTCCCGTAATGATGTTCAATACGATTGACCTTTATGCGAAGGAAGTAATTCTGCCCGCAGAGGATAACCAGGTGCCGAAGGACCATGCATGGGTAAAACTGCAATGGCAATCCAGTGTGAGCAAGTTCCTGGCAGGGACGGACAACGTTGAGAAGTTCCAGCTCTTCAGAGTTGAGAATGGTAAGAAGGTAGCTCTGACGATGTCGGAGGTTCAAGCCGATGATGATCAGCCAAGCGAAATTCGCGACCTTATTGCAGAGAATCCTGATTTAGACACTGTTCAGCTCGAAAATGGCGAAATCTTCCTGTATCATATCAGCCGCGAGACAGGTTTGGTTACGGCTTACGTTCTCGAAGAGCAGCTCCATAAGTCGCGCCAGGTTAGATACCTTGTTGAGGGTACAATCGCCGGTTCGGATGTTTCCGACGTTGAGTCGAACACGGTTGAGGCGTTAATTCCCGGTAGCTCCCTAATGGAACGTTGCGAACTGAAGATTGTCAGCAATCCAACGTCTCAATTCGTTTACCAGAATGATGAGGCCGGCAACGAAGCCGACTATAACCACTATGTTCATAAGCTGGGTCTGACCAACAATCCGAATCTGCACTATCCGCTGTTGACGGGCCACGTTAAGAACGAGACCGGCGACTCGGCCAATGATACCTACTTTACGCTCTGCCGTTCCTATCTATTGAACGATATCATGATCGATGTTGATACTAACGACGAAGCAGCTGTTAATGATCTGCTCGCAGCTAATAACATCGTAGCACTGCAGCGCCTCTATATTATCGGTTACGAAGACCGCGAAGATGGCTACACGTATTTCCGTGGCAAGATTGTAGATGTCAATTCGGGTGAAACTCTCTTGGAGAAGGATGTATTCAAATCGTTGACCGAAGACGGCAAGCAGGGCGTCTTGATAGGCCTGGGTAAGGACGACGATGTATGGTTTACCGTAACGTTCGACGAGGCTACGAAGGATAATCTTCACCCGATGGGTTATTGCTATCGACTGTTCAGTAACATTAAGGTCTTTATCGACGAAACCGATGAGTCGGGCTATGCATGCAGCTCAATTATCAGCATTGATATCCCCCATACTAAGCTTGATACAACCTTCCGCGGTTATACTATGGACGAAATCTTGAACGATGTAGACCGTAACCTGGCCATCTCCGGCAAGCAAGTTGTATACCGTGCGCTCGACGATGTAAACGTGTCATCGTATATGCTGATTCATAACGGCGCGAACCCTATGGCGGTTATCAACCGTACGCAAGACGGCACTTACCAGCAGTCGCTCTATTCCGACGATGCTGTTGCGGCAGCCAACGAGGATGGGGCCGGCGAATCGCAGAGCATTGATTTCGGCGAACAGCGGATTGATATCGTGCCTTTCGTGTCGCAGGCCGGCGGTGACATCGTATGTAAGATTTTCGATTCTCGCGGCAACTCCTACGGTTCGGGCCGTACACTGGTCCCCGAAAATATCGCCCTTGATGGCAGCATCCGTAGCCTCGATGGTCATGGTAACGAATCATTCCATATGATAGCTGACGGACAGGTTGGCGATACCGAAGATAATCAGCGCTATCTGGTTGCCAACAACCTGTTTAATGCTTGGGCAATCTCCGACGACGGCTCGCAACCCTCGCCCGATTCTGAAGAGATGGTCTGGGACGACCGCGACGACTTGATAAATATTCTGAATATCAATCAAATCGTATCAGGCATTGCTGCCATTGACGAGGATGAAGAATCTGTAAACTCATTCCAGATCGACGGTACGGACCTTACGTTCTCCCATACCTATGATTACCCAACGTGGAATGTTGGTGAGAATAGCTCTAAGGGCGAAAAGCCGTTTGTTGCCGGCGTGATGCTTCGCTACTATCCTGAAATTATCCCCGTGGAGAGCTATAACCCCGGTTCGGAGAGCTCCGATAGCTCTGAAAGCGCCGCAGTACAGCGCAAAATGGCAGGTGAGACGCTGTATGCCGTAGTTGAGGTGCCGATGGCGTATACAACCTATGGCAACGCTACGATTTCAAGCGTTGACTCGCCGATTGCCGACCCGATTCAGACCGTTATCATCTATAGCATTCAGGGAATCATCCTGGCACGTTACCGTGCTTCAGGTTCAGACCGCGAGATTCTTCAGGCCTCAGGCTTGCCGGCAGGCAATTACATTGCCAAGATTGGCGACCGCGTCGTTAAGGCCAATATTCGCTAACTCCGTTAGCTTCAGGATTCCCTATTGAAAAACATACACACACACACACACACGCTAATCCGGCGTAGTCGGCGCCGGATTAGCTTCAAGACATAGCTTCTCCGCTAGATATTCGCTTTGGCTTCGCCCTCCGAGGTTTAATGGAGGGCGGGGTTAAAGCGAATCGCTAATGGAATAGCGCGGTTTGTAAAGGGATTTTGCAGGGAGCTGTCGTAGGCAAGGCGACCATTAACCCAGGTTTGGGCAACACGGAAGTTGAGCTTCATGCCGGCGAAGGGGGTCCATCCGCAGCGACTTATTACCTGCTCATTGTTGATATTATAGTCGGCCTTCGGGTCAACAACAACGATGTCGGCCCAATAGCCCGGGCGGATAAATCCGCGACGGTCGATATTGAAAAGTACGGCCGGATTGTTGGCCATTTTTTCAACAACTTTTTCCAAGGTTAATAGCCCCTGCTTGGTCATTTGCAGCATCAGCGGTAGCGAGAACTGTACGGAAGGCATCCCGGAGGCTGCGGTCAGTGCGTTGCCCTGTTTTTGCTGGAGTAGGTGAGGGGCATGATCCGTTGCTATAACGTCAATTTTGTCCTCGTTGAGGGCGCGGATGAGGGCCTGTCGGTCATCTTCGGTTTTGATTGCCGGATTACATTTTGTTAGGCCTCCGGTTTGGGTGATAGATTCGTTATTGAACAGAAGATAGTGGGGGCAGGTCTCTGCCGTAATGCGTTTGTTGATGATTGGACCGGCCGAAAGGAAGCTAAGTTCGTCGGCGGTAGAGATGTGCATCAGGTGGAGGCGTGCGTTGGTGCGGCGTGCCAATTCAACGGCGTAGCCTGAAGCTGCCGTGCAAGCCTGGCGCGAGCGCAGTATATGGTGCAGTTCAACGGGTACTCCGTCGGGGTATTCCTTTTGGAGCGCTTCGCGGCTGGCGGCGATGATTTTCTCGCTTTCGGCGTGGACGGCAATTACGCCCTTGTAGCAGCGAAACAGCGTGCCGATGATTGAGTCGTCGTTAACCAGCATATTGCCGGTTGATGAGCCGAGGAAGAGTTTTGCGCCCGGTACGCGCGTTGGGTCGGAGTCCAGAATCTGGTCAACATTGCTGTTGGTAACTCCCATAAAGAAGGCGTAATTAGCCGCACTTTTTTCGGCAGCGATGCGGTTTTTCTCCTCCCAGGCTTCAATCGAGGTTGTGGCCGGGCGCGTATTAGGCATGTCAAAGAAGGATGTAACTCCCCCGGCGATTGCCGCGCGGCTTTCAGAGTAGATATCCCCCTTTTCGGTCATGCCCGGTTCGCGGAAGTGGACATGCTCGTCGATAGCTCCGGGAAGCACTAATTTCCCTGAGCAGTCAATAACATCGTAGATTTTGGAATCAATTTGACTAAGGTCGATAGCTCCGCAATCAACCTTCTGAATCATCCCGTTGGCAATAGTGACTGCGCCGACAAAGCGATAGCCATCATTGATAATCAGGCCGTTGGCAAGGATAACCGGTTTCATATTAGAGAGATTTTGAATAAGGTTATGAGGTATAGTGAGAGAGAGGTAGAGATTTCTAGTCCTTGTTAGCCCGGGGATATTTGCGAGTCCAGGAGGATATTTTCAGCTTGATTACGCCGAAGAATGCCTCGCTGAAGATGCCCGACGACATCTTGCTGGTGCCTAATACGCGATTTACGAATATAATAGGTACTTCCCCTACTTTAAAGCCGCATTTCGATGCGGTGAATTTCATTTCAATCTGGAAGGCGTAGCCTTTGAAGCGAATCTTGTCGAGCTCCATTGTCTCCAATACTTGGCGACGATAGCAGCAAAAGCCGGCTGTTGTGTCGGCCACTTTCAGGCCGGTTACGAAGCGCACATACTTAGAGGCAAAGTAGCTCATCAGCACGCGACCCATAGGCCAGTTGACAACGTTAACGCCGGTAAGATAGCGCGAGCCAACAGCAACGTCCATTTCTCCACCGGAGCAAGCTTCGTAGAGTTTCAGCAAGTCTTGAGGATTATGAGAGAAGTCGGCGTCCATTTCAAAGATGTAAGAGTAGCCGGCATCGAGGCTGTGGCGGAATCCGGCGATATAGGCCGTGCCCAAACCGAGTTTCCCCTTACGTTCAATGATGTCAACTCTGCCGGGATACTGTTGCATTTTTTGTTTAACCAGCGCAGCCGTCCCGTCGGGCGAGTTGTCGTCAACAACCAGCACGTCAAAACGGTGGGGCAAACTGATAACTGCATCAATAATTGCCTCAGCATTCTCCTTTTCGTTGTACATCGGAATGATTACAACTGAATCGCTTTTCACATCCATTGGTTTAGAGGAAGAATATTTGTTACTGCAAAATTACATTCTTGTTTTAAAACTACCAATATTTCCGTCAAAAAAATTACTTTAAGGCCTAGAATTGTGCTATTAAAGAGATTACGGTAATTATTAGTAGAGTTGCAAAGAAAATGATAATTGGTAGAGTTGTATGGCGAGGGGTTACGTGGGTCTGAAGGTAGCGATGCTCGGTATACATTGCTGCGTAATAGCATATAACGCTAAAAATCGAACCGATAATGGCTCCGGTTAGCAGGTCGCCGGGGTAGTGAACGCCCAGGTATAGGCGCGAGTAGGAGTTCAGCAGAGCCCAGGTCATAATGCAGATGCCGATGTCGTAGCGCTTGGCAAACAGCGTTACGAAGACGGCCAGGGCAAAGGAGTTGGAGGCGTGGCAGGAGGGGAAGCCGTAGGCTCCGCCTCGATAGCCGTTAACGATGTAGACCAGGTCGGAGATGATATTGTCGGGGTTGGATGGGCGCAGGCGTTCAACGGCCGGACGAATCAGGCTGGCGCAAATCTGGTCGGCGAGCAAGATGGCTAGGATAATCATTCCAAGGTATAGACATGCCGTCTTGGGAGGAGTGCTCTTAAAGATAATCCAGATAAGAGAGGCATACATCAGCAACCAGGTGAAGCGCGAAGAAAAGAGCATCATCAGGTTGTCGAAAAACGCAGTGTGATAGCCGTTTATGGCTAAGAAGAGAGAGGTGTCGAGATTGTTTAGAAATTCAATCATTGGGAGAGCTTATAGAGAATTTAGGTTTGAATATAAATCGCGCATGAAGGCTTTGGCGACAGGCTCGAGTGTTGGACTTGGAATTTCCGGGAACTCAGCGTCAGGGTTATATGCAACTGTGTCTGTCGGGGTTATGATGCCGATTAATGTTGGTTCTGTAAATATTGCAACCGGCGGAGTCCGTCGGGAGAATATGTTGCGTGAATAGCGAATGCCGTTCCAATCGAGGCCCAACATCGCCATTATGGTAGCACCGAGATCGGTCTGCGATGCGAGTTTGTCGATGGTAAATCCGCGCCGGCTTATGGCGCCGCCGGTCATTACCAGCGGAATGTGGTGGCGCTGCAATGGGTTGCTGATATTTTCGGGCCAGCAGCCGTAATGGTCAGGCACGATAACCATCAGGGTGTTCTTCCATTGCGGTTGTCGGCTGATGCTGTTGACGAAGTCAGTCAGGCAAGAGTCGGTAAACGCGAAGGCGTTTCGGCGAGGCTTGCCGGCAAACCGTGGGTTGGCATAGGGCACTTCGAACGGCTCGTGGGAACTTGACGTTTGAATTACCGTAAAGTGGGGCCGGTTGTGGTCTTTGTTGGATAGTTGGGTTCGCGCTTTCGAGAATAGAACGTCGTCGTGGGCTCCCCATTTCGATGTGATTTGGCCGATTGCGAAATCCTTGTCGGAGATAATCGGGTCGAATCCGGAGGAAACCAGGTAGGCGTGCATGTTGGTGAAGTCGTCATCGCCGCCGTAGTAATATGCGGCATCGTAGCCTGCCGATTTCAGCTGTGACGCCAGGGATGGGAGGCGTTCAAATTTTTCGGTATACTTCAGTAGGCTGGTCGATGTAGGGCCGGGGAAAGAACTTAGAATGGCAGCAAGGCCGCGGTCGGTGCGGAACGATGAGGCGTAGAAATTTGTGAAGAGAATCCCGTCGCGCGCTATGGAATCGAGCCCAACAGCTATTGAATCACCGCCAAGCGATGGCAACAGGTGGGCTGAGAAGCTTTCCAATATAATAAGTATAATGTCGGGGCGCTGATTGGATAGCATCGCTATTGCAGCTGAATCTGTTTCAGCCGGCAGGTTGCAGCCGAGCAGCTCGTCAACAATCCCTTTTGCGACGTCATCATCCATGAATCGGTATTCTTCATCGAAGTTGCTATGATGCGTAGCCGAGTAGAGCAGGTTGAAGATAGGGTTAATAGCCGAATGGTTCAGTCGCTGGTTGGGAGAATAGTATACTTTGCTAATGTTCATCGTAGAGACCGTAAGGCTGCCGCGAATCGGCACGAACAATCCGACGGTCAGGACTAAGATTGCCAGCGATTGGCCAATGCGATGCTTTATGGCTTCGGCAACTTGAATCTCGATTTTTCGGGCTGTAAAGTAATAGGCCAGCCAGAAAGAACCGCTAATTAGGATAAGTCCGACGATGCCCAAAAGCCAATGCCACCATTGCAGGGAGGCCATGGCGGAGGTGGGGGAGGTTGCTATGTAGAAGAGCGGCGTCATGTCGAGGCGGAAGCCCCAAGAGCCGTAGAGCCCGAAGTCGAGGGTGTAGACGATGGCAATCATTGCTGCTACTATCGCCATATAGATATCTAATATGCGGCGAGTAATTGACGATGAGGTCAGCAGAGAGGTGCAGATAAGAAGGCCGGGCAGAACGGTTAAGTAGCCGGCCACGCACATGTCCATCGATAGACCGTGGCCGATAACCGAAATCCAGTTGAATATCGAGGTGCAACCGATTTCCTTGGCGTATATGGCCATAAATGCCGGCTTTAGCAGTGCAAAAAACGCTGTAAACAGGCAGAAAACCGTTATGAATTTTATTAATGCCTTCTTCATCTCAACAGATTGAGCAAATTTTTTTAGAAAAAATCCGAGGCTTGATTAAACCTTTGGTAGTTTTCGATGTCTTAGTATCGTAAAGATAATAAAGCAATCGATATATAGCGCGGAATGCGCACTGTTTTTAGCTTCAAGAAACAAAGCCGCCGGACCCTGCCGAGAGAGTCCGGCGGTTTGCTTTTCTTTTCGTTGGAGGAGGGGAGTAATGGGAGGGATGGGACTAATTGGAATTAGTCGTTGCAGGAGAACTCCATGAGGTAGGCCTTGATAAAGTCGTCTAGGTCGCCGTCCATCACGCCGGCAACGTCGGAGATCTGGTAGTTCGTGCGGTGGTCCTTAACGCGGCGATCATCGAAGACGTTGATTC
>CAZEST010000073.1:7221-8964 GCA_964514745.1 uncultured Alistipes sp. | reverse complement strand
GGCCGAGGCGGGGCTTTGATATGCTGTAGAGGTAAAGGAATCAACGGACGGGCCTGCAAAAGGCCTACCTACATTCCTCGTAGCCTTAATCGTCGAGGGCGAGGCGCTCCTTGGCGGGATTGCGATAGTGGATTTTCCCCTCAATATACTCCTGAGTTGCAATAAGGGTAGGTTTGGGGAGCTTTTCATAATAGCGAGAAATCTCAATCTGCTCACGATTTTCGGAGATTTCCTCGAGATTATCGTTCAACGTAGCAAATTCCTGGAGCTTCTTGTCGAGTTCATGCTTCATTTCGCCGGCGATTTGGTTAGCACGCTTGGCGATGATGCAAACGGTTTCGTAGACATTGCCGGTATCCTTGCAAAGATCCATCATGTCTCGAGTGACGGTGTTGAGCGGGGCGTTTGTCTTTTTGTAATCCATTTATATATGGGGTTTTGTCTTTTTCTATTTAGTCTTTAACGTACTTCTTGGCAATCTTCAGAATATTGTCGGCTTCGGAGCGATTCTTCGATTCGGGATAATTATTCGTGAAGGAATAATACTCGTCGATAACGTCGCGGAAACGTTCTACTTTGCGCTCGTCAACCGAAATGGCTGCCTCCTGGTATTTTGCTTTCAGTACCAGCAACTCCAGGTCTTCCTTATATTTTGAATAAGGATACTCCTTGATTGCGTTGTGGGCCGTAACGATGCAACTTTCGTAGTTGTTGCCCAAATACGTACCGAGGTTATAGTAGAGCTGAGCGTTCTGAAGCTCTTTAAGAGTCAACTTATCTTGCAACTCGAAGATTGCGTTCTGAGCAAGCGAAACTTTGTCGGAGCGAGGGAAGAAATCCAGGAAGCCCTGCAATTCTTCGATGGCTTTTACGGTCTCCGACTGGTCGAGCTGGGCTTCGGGCGAGTCGAGATAATAAGCATAACCGGCGTAGAAGCGCGAAGGTTCGGCATATTTTCCCTTCGGGAAGCGCTGATAGTAGCTCTTGAAGAAGGACGCAGCATCGGGATACTCCTTATTCTCATAATAGCTCATCGCCAGCAGATAGAGCGATTCCTCCGCCTTCTCCGAGCCCTTGAATACGGTTACGATATCCTTCAGCAGCGTATAACTCTGAACGTATTTCTTTTGTTCGAATGCGCGCTTAGCGTAGTCAAACTTATAGTTAGCATCTGTACTCTTGAGGACCTTCTGATATTCCCCGCAAGATGTCAGGGAAACCACTGCTACAGCAGCTACAGCAAGCCACAAAACGAGTTTCTTAATCATCAGTTATTGGATAAGTGAATCTCTTAATTCCCATGAAACGTCGCTCTATCTTTTGCGTCGCACGGACGGATAGAGTGTTTCAAGCGACAAAGTTAGCTATTTTTTTCGGAGATTGCAAAAGTTGTTTACAACAAATTTCCCCATTTGAGGGATTTTAGCTATTTTTGCAAATTGAAAAGATTGGGCCGAGCACAAAAGAGTTCAATCAAGTCAACTTTTCAACAGCACTCAGAATGGCTAATCGAGAAGATTACAATCAACAACGAAACCAACAGCGTAGCTCTAAGCGAGATATAAATTTTTCTGACCGCGATTACGACAATCGTGGGGGCAATATGCGCCAATTCGACGATGAGGCGTTTGCCGGACGCAATGATTACGATTACAACGACCGTCGCGAATATTATCCCGAAGACGACCGCGATTACTATCCCGAAGATAATCAAGGCGACGACTACTACCCCGAGGACGACCG
>CAZEST010000073.1:0-7121 GCA_964514745.1 uncultured Alistipes sp. | reverse complement strand
CGACCAAGACGGATACCGTCAGGGCTATCGCGACGGATTTCGCGATAACAATCAACCTCATAACCCTAATTCCTCTTTTGGAAATAATATGAACAACACAGATCAAAAACCGAACTTCCGCAAACGCCATCCTATTCTGATGAATCTGATTTACGCTGCGTTGGCAACGGTTTTAGTGTTATATATATCTCTCTGGTTCCTGGATTTTTGGACCTTCCACGGTCAGGAACGTGCAGTGCCCGATGTTAAGGGCCAAAGCTTCAACGTAGCAGAAAGCAATATCGAACGCGCCGGCCTGCGCTGCGTGGTTACCGATTCGATTTACGATACGTATGCTCGCCCCGGTACGGTTGTAGAGCAGATTCCTATCCCCTCGGCACGAATCAAGAAGGGGGGCACGGTCTATCTGACTCTCGTTGCATATTCGCCGAAGATGGTTACATTCCCCGACTTCTACGACATCTCCGAGCGCCAGGCTCGCTCAATGCTCCAAGGGTTGGGTATCACTCAGATTATGACCGTAACCGTACCCTCGGAATACACCGGCCTGGTATTGGGCGCTAAGTTTAACGGTGTTTCATTGCGTCCGGGAGCAAAAGTGCCGATTACGGCGGTTATTACCCTCGAAGTTGGAGGCACGATCGAAGACCTTTCGTCTACCAACGAACTGGTTGACACTGCCGCTATCGAGGAAGCTATCGAAGCCTCCGAAGCCCTGAACATCGACTAAACCTCTATCCTTAATAAACAACAGGCCTACGCCTCCACTACCAGCTATGATTACCGAACCTATCGACACGCAATTTGAAGAACTCGAAGAGGAAGAAAACGGAATGTTTGAGCATTTCCGCTTCGTAGCCGACCAAGGGCAGCAACTGCTCCGCGTCGACAAGTTCCTCGTTGACCACCTTCAGAAAGCATCGCGCAACCGCATTCAGCAGGCTGCCGAGGCCGGTTGCATATTGGTAAACGGTAAGGCCGTAAAGTCGAACTATCGCGTTAAGCCGCGCGATGTAGTCTCCGTAGTGATGGACCGTCCACGCTACGAGATGGAGATTACCGCCGAGGATATTCCGTTGGACATCGTCTACGAAGACGACGACCTGCTGGTTGTCAACAAACCGGCCGGACTGGTTGTGCATCCGGGCCACGGCAACTGGACCGGCACCCTGGTCAACGCCCTCGCTTGGCATCTCAAAGAGAACCCCAACTACGATGTGAACGACCCTCGCCTGGGCCTGGTTCACCGTATTGATAAAGATACATCGGGCCTATTGGTTGTTGCCAAAACGCCCGATGCCAAGACTTACCTCAGCAAGCAGTTCTTCGACAAAACTACCAAACGCGAATATCGCGCAGTAGTTTGGGGGTGCCCCAATCCGGCTAACGGCCGAATCGAGGGCAACATAGGGCGCTCGCTGAAAGACCGCCTACAGATGGCCGTCTATCCGCCCGACTCCGAGATGGGCAAGCACGCCGTTACGCACTACGAGACAATCGAGACCTTCGGCCCCGTATCGCTGATTAAATGCGTATTGGAAACCGGCCGAACCCACCAGATTCGCGTCCATATGCGCCATATCGGTCATCCGCTCTTTAACGATGCACGGTATGGCGGCGACCAGATTCTGCGCGGCACTACGGCGGCCTCTTACCGCCAATTCATCAAAAACTGCTTCGACATCTGTCCACGTCAGGCCCTTCATGCTCGCACCCTCGGCTTCCGCCATCCGCGTAGCGGCGAGGAAATGTTCTTCTCCGCCCCTCTGCCCCCCGACATGGAGCAACTGATTGAGCGCTGGCGCACGTATGCCAATTCCGCAAAATAACTTCTCGCTATATATACTTCATTACTTACCATGAGTGCTCAATATTATTCCAAAGGCTATCAACAGCCTCATTATCGCAGCGAACACCAACAAAGCGATCAGTATCCCCAACAGGGCAGCAGCCCCCAACAGGGGTATCCCCAGGGCTATCAGCCTATCATCATCCAGCAACCACAATCCCGCACCAACGGCTTGGGCATTGCCGGATTCGTCCTCGCTCTGCTTGGGCTCCTGTTAATCTTTATTCCGGTTATCAACTGGATTTTTGATTTGCTCGGATTTATCTTCTCTTTTATCGGAATCTTTAAAGCTCCGCGCGGCTTTGCTATTGCCGGATTGATTATCTCAATAATAACGTCAATCTTGGCAATTATATACATCTTATTCCTTGCAGAGGTCGGAGCAGGCTTCCTAGGATTAGGTGCCTTGCTCATGGCTGCATAGCCTATCTGCCCCCTCTCGCTACTAACCCTTCAATCTAGACCCTACATGAACAGATATCTCCTATCAGCAGCAATCTGCTGCGTTGCGCTTGCAGCCAATGGCCAGCAGGCCCTTTGGGGTGTACCCCAATTTATATCCCCGGAGGTCAACGCCGACCATTCGGTTACGTTCCGCTTCCAAGCTCCGGATGCGCAGAAAGTGCAGATTACCGGCGACTTTCTCCCGGCACAATCAATCCAGACGCCCAACGGCTCCTACGAAGTGCCCGGTGTTGCCGACCTAACAAAGAATGCCAACGGCCTTTGGGAATACACTTCCGACGTTCTCCAGCCGGAGCTCTACAGCTACTCCCTAATTGTTGACAATCTGCGAACAACCGACCCAACCAACGTCTACCAAGTACGCGACGTAGGCACGGTCAGCAATATCTTCCTCGTTGAAGGGGACAGAGCATCGCTCTACGCCGTAAAGGATGTACCTCACGGCACGGTGTCGAAAGTATGGTACGACTCCCCTACTCTCAACATGAAACGCCGCATGACCGTCTACACTCCGGCCGGGTATGAGGAATCGGGCAAGTCTTACCCGGTATTCTACCTGCTCCACGGTATGGGAGGCGATGAGGATGCATGGACAACCCTCGGACGTACCGCACAGATTCTTGACAACCTGATTGCCCAAGGGAAAGCCGAGCCGATGATAGTAGTGATGCCTAACGGCAACCCTTCGCAGGAAGCAGCTCCCGGCGAAACCCACTTCGGCATGACGCCCCCGACCATCCAGCTTCCCCACACAATGGACGGACTCTTTGAGGAATCTTTCCCCGACATATATAAATATGTAGACTCGCATTACCGCACAATCGCCGACAAGCAGCACCGCGCAATCGCCGGCCTTTCGATGGGCGGGTTCCATGCCTGCCACATCTCAGCCTATTATACCGACAAGTTCGACTATGTAGGGCTGTTCTCGGCAGCTATCGGTGTGAACCGCGAAAACGGCAATTCCCCGATTTACGAAGATTTTGAGATGCAAATCGGCATGCAGTTCAAGCTTAATCCGAAGCTCTATTGGATCGGCATCGGCAAAACCGATTTTCTCTATGAGGCCAACGCAAAATTCCGCAAGCAGCTCGACGATTGGGGCTACAAATACACCTATATGGAGACTGATGGAGGCCATATCTGGCGCAACTGGCGCATCTACCTAACTGAATTTACCCCTCTGCTCTTCAAATAACCAGAACTCCTTCTAAATTTCCCTCCCCCCCAAAAAAAACACGTGTCCGGAATCGACTACTTTAGGTAACGATTCCGGACACTGCTTATATGATTTGGATGACCGAGTTTACCCGATGATTAATCGAATACGTCGTCGATAGTTTCCTCGGCATCGGTAGGCGTTTCGTCAACGTAGTCGTAGAATTCCTTATTGCAGACCGTTGAGAAATCGACATTGAAACGAGCCGCCTGGCTATAAGGCAGATTCGGATCATCATAAACCTTGCGTAGATAAAGGCCAACAATAGGCAACGCAGCTGCCGCACCCTGACCGAACGACATCGAATTAAAGTGGATAAAACGTTCGTCGCCACCAACCCACGCACCGTTGACCAATTCAGGCGAGAAGGCCATAAACCATGCATCGGAGTTATAGTTGGTAGTACCGGTTTTACCACCCATTTCGGCCGTGAGATTGAACGGCGGACGGCGCAAGCGATTAGCCGTACCGGAATCAACTACATTGAGCAACATCGACAGAATCTTAGCGTAAGCAGCCTCCGAGATAACCTCAGTATGACGCGGCGAAAATTCGGCGATAATGTTGCCGTTAGAATCGGCTATCGAACTTACATAGATAGGATCTGCGCGCAAACCATTATTAGCATAGGCCGTATATGCCCCTACCATTTCGCGGAGCGACACTTCACACGAACCCAAGCAGATTGACATTACAGCTTTCAGCGTATTGGTAATACCGAAGTTATGCATATTTCTAACCAACGTTGCAGGCGAAAGTTGCTCCATCAGTCGGGCTGAAATCCAGTTATTGGAGGTTGTCAGCGCCCAACGCAAGTCAACCATCTCGCCAACGCGCGAAGAACCGGAGTTACGTGGCATCCACTTATTGCCCGATTCGTCAATGATTACAGGCTGAGCGTTCAGCAGACGGTCACACGGGGTAAAGCCCTCCTCCATGGCATAGGTATAAAGGAACGGCTTTATGGTAGAACCAATCTGACGACGACCGGTAGAAACCATGTCATATTGAAAGAACGTAAAGTTCGGGCCACCGACATACGCCTTAACATAACCGTTGCGCGGATCCATCGACATAAAACCGGTGCGCAGGAAGTGCTTCTGATACAGCAGGGAGTCGCGCGGAGTCATCACCGTATCAACCACTCCCTTATAAGAGAACACGGTCATTTCGCGAGGCGTATTGAAAGCCTTATGGATTTCATCCTCCGAAGCCCCGGCCTTTTTCATTACGCGATAACGATCCGTCTGCTTGATGCTCCTATTAATAAGTGTGGCAACCGAAACATTTCCCAATTCTTCGGGATTGGTTGTATACGGGGCATTCTTGCTGCCGCGCTTCTCGAGGAAAAAGGCGCTCTGCAGCGACGACATATGTTCCTGCACAGCCTCCTCAGCATAGCGTTGCATACGGGAGTCAATCGTAGTATGTATCTTCAAGCCGTCGGTATACAGGTCATACTTTGTACCGTCGGGTTTCGGGTTCTTTTCAATCCAGCCAAACAGCGGATTGGTCTCCCAGGCGATAGAATCATCTATATATTTCTGCTTTTCCCAGCCTCGGTAGTCGGAAAGCACAGGCTTTTTAGCTGTGAGCACGCGACGAAGTTCTTCGCGGAAATATGGGGCAAGTCCCTCTTTATGGTCAACACGGGAGAACTTCAAGACCAAAGGCAGCTGGCGCAGCGAGTCAAGTTCGGCTTTGGTAATCTTATCGTTCTTATACATCTGCTCGAACACAACGTTGCGGCGCTCGCGAGTGCGCTCGGGATGACGTACTGGATTATAGTAAGCCGGATTCTTTACCATACCAACCAGGGTAGCAGCCTCTTCGATAGTAAGGTCCTTTGGCTCCTTGCCGAAATATACGAACGCTGCCGACTTAATACCTACGGCATTATAAAGGAAGTCGAACTGATTGAGATACATCTTGATAATCTCATCCTTGGAATAATAGCGTTCCAGTTTTACGGCTATCATCCATTCAATCGGCTTCTGCAATGCACGGTCAAAGATGTTTTCTGTCTCGGGCGAATAAAGCTGCTTGGCTAACTGCTGGGTAATCGTTGACCCACCGCCGGCATTCTTTTGGCGCATAATCAAGGTCTTGACCAGCACACGCCCAAACGCACGCAAGTCAACGCCGGAGTGCTCCAGGAAACGAGAGTCTTCGGTTGAAATCAGCGCATCAACGATGTAGGGAGAAATCTCGGAATAATCGGCATAGACGCGATTACCGGAATTACGATAGTAGCGCCCCATCTCTACGCCGTCGGCCGAATAGATTACCGTTGCAAACTTATCGTTAGGGTTCTGCAGTTCTTCAATGGGGGGCATATATCCGATCCAACCATTATATATAAGGATAAACAGCAGGAACATACACCCCATTCCGATAGCAAATATCTTCCATATCCAACCTACAATCTTCTTGGATTGGCGCTTCTTCTTCTCTTCAGGAGACAGATTATCCATATCGCGAGAGTCGCGGTATGAATCTTGTCGAAAATCGTTATATGTTGACATTTAGTTATGCGTAAGTTCAATCACGCAAAGTTACTACTTTTTCGCGAAATCAACGGCATGAAGTTCCAGAATGTTTGCGGTCTGCGAAGTTACAGGATATATTCGCGAGTTCCTAAGCCCTGCAACCCATACAATTTCATCGTTATTCGCCAAAACCCATTGCTGAGCTTTCTCGATTGCCGAAAGCTTATTGTCGCTAAAGAGGTCGCTCAGCAACTGCCGCCCTTTCATTCCAAAGGGATGGATATAATCGCCCCGACGCGGATGGCGCACAACGAGGTCGTCTGCGAGCAGTGCATCGGCGTCGAACCATGCATAAGTCGGATTACGCTGCGGGCGGAACTGCGCCCTGCCTATCAATCGGGCGGTAATCCCCCCTACCGCATCGTTTCCGGGCACAATGCTAACAGGCTCCGGCCCCAACCGTAAGCAATCCAACCTTAAATTATACACTATCGGAGCTTCTTGCTCGCTCTCCGCATCCAAAGGAATCAGCCGGCCACGGTTAAGGAGATATCTCCGGCCGGACCGCGCTTGATAAATCTTGCCGCTACTCCCGGACTGGTCGACCATTAGCCGCAATCGTTCTATATCAATCTCGCCGTCAAGCAAATGATACAGCAAGGTCAAAGCCAGCGACTCATTCTGCAAGATAGCAGCAAGATTAACAACGCCGCTCTCCGAAACATATTCCCGGCGCTTGGAATTAACCAAGTCGCGAAAGAGCTGATAGTCTGCGTTAAGCATACCTACGGTATCGGCCAATCGCGATTCTGCGCCCGGAAACAGCCGCTCGATCAACGGCAAAATTTCGTTGCGAATTTTATTCCTGCCGAAGAGAGATTCATTATTGGTTGAATCCGTTACGTAGCTAACTCCTTCGTTCTGCAAAAACCGCAAGATTTCAGCGCGCGAAATAGCCAACAATGGGCGCACATATATATCGCGCGTGATCGGAATACCCTTAACGCCGGCTAATCCGCAACCACGCAAAGCATTAAGCAATAAAGTTTCTATATTATCATCGCGATGATGACCTACAGCAACGGCCTTCAGCCGTAAC
>CAZEST010000072.1:0-9012 GCA_964514745.1 uncultured Alistipes sp. | reverse complement strand
CGCTGAGCTACGGTCTTAGCGAAGTTGAGCATATCTTCTTCGGTAACCTTGATATCCTGCTTCTGTGAGATCTTGCCCTTAATGAGCTCCCACTTGATAGAAGGAATCATGCTTTCGAATTCTGCATCAGCCTTTTCTGCTGTCAGCTCTTCGTTGCGTGCAACGAGCCACTTCTTCAGGAATTCAGCGGGAAGTTCGAAGTTGCCGAACTTGTCGATCAGCGCCTTCTGAACGTCCATATTGAACTTATAGTCAGAGTTGGGAGCCAATTCGCGAGCTACAAGCTGACGAAGTGCTTCCTTGTATTCTTCTTCACTCTTGATTTCCTGTCCGGGGAATACTTCCTTATAGTATTCTTCGCCCAGTTCAGCAGGCTTAAGAACGATGATTTCAGAGATGGCCATTTCAAAGTCGGCGGTCAAGCCTTCAACCTTCTCCTTCTCTACATTGAGCATTGATGCGAGAGCAGCCTTGTTATCGCCTTGAGCCTTGGCAGGATTAAACACAACCTTGTCACCAACCTTCTTGCCGATGAACTTGGCAGCTTCATCCTTATCCTGGAAATGCTTGGGAGCCAGAATACCGGCAACCACTTGAATAGCATCTTCAGTTGTCAGCACGTTGCCTTCGGCATCGAGCTGCATAATTGCACCCTTAACGAGAGCTGATTCGTCAACTTCCTCACCGGGAACCTGAGCACCAAAGCGGTTGCGCAGCGACTTATCCTGCTCGTTGAGCATCTCTTCAGATACCTCGATTGTATTGTAAGGAATCTTGATATCCTTGTTTACTTCAACTTCAAATTCAGGAGCGATAGCAATTTCGTATTCGAAAGTGTAATCAGCCTGCTTCAAGTCGATTTCTTCAACCTTCTTGGGGAGAGGTTCACCAAGGATGTCGATCTTATTCTCACGAAGATATTCAATTACTGCCTTGAAGACCTCATCGTTGAGCACGTGGCTCTTAACGTCGCGGCCAAAAAGACGGCGGAGGTGTTCGATTGATACGTGACCTTTGCGGAATCCGGGAATCTGGCGTGTGCGACCAAGTTCGCGAAGGTCTGAGTCAACCTTCTTTGCGTAGTCGGCTTCTACCACTTCAACCTTGATGGTTGCATCCAGGTTGTTGGTCTTTTCGAGTGTGACTTGCATTACTTGTGTGGAGTTTATATAGTTTCGAATGATTTTTCAAACTGCAAAATTACACCGAAAAATTTTACTTCGCAAGACTCCTCGCCCCAAAAGTGTTAAAATTTTGTTAATATTCACTCCATCCGACATTCCAATCTATATTATGGTGTAAATTTGCAACCAAATGAAAGGACCGAAATGAGTATACTGAATTATTCCGACGTAGAAATATTACGCAAAGAGCTGGTCGTGCTAAAGCACGTAAGTTTCTCGCTTGAAGAAGGCGAATTTGCATACCTAATCGGCAAGGTAGGTAGCGGCAAGTCGAGCCTCCTCAAATCTATATATGCCGAAATCCCTATTGTTACCGGTGAAGCTTACGTTATGGGCGAGTCGTTGGTTGGCATTCGCCGCAAGGATATCCCAATGTTACGTCGAAATATAGGTATCGTATTTCAGGACTTTCAATTACTAACCGATCGCACGGTTTACGACAATCTAAAATTCGTGCTCGACGCAACCGGATGGCGCGACAAGATTGAGATTGACGACCGCATCGAGCAAGTGCTGAAGCAAGTTGGCATGCAAACCAAAAGCTACAAGATGCCTCACGAGCTCTCCGGTGGCGAGCAGCAACGCATCGTAATTGCACGAGCCCTGTTGAATAGGCCCAAACTAATCTTGGCCGACGAACCTACCGGCAATCTCGACCCCGAAACCGGCCAGCAAATTGTCGACCATCTAAGAGAAATCGCCAAGCAAGGCACCGCCGTCTTGATGGCAACCCACAATATGCAGCTTGTTGAACAATACCCGGCGCGCGTAATGCGTTGCGACAACAAGCAATTAATTACCGATAACCCAACTACCGACTTGAATATCCAATGAAAGTTCTCAAATTTGGCGGCACGTCCGTTGGTTCAGCCGAGCGCATTCAGAATGTGGCCAAGTTGATTTCCGGCAGAGGCCAAAATATCGTTGTACTGTCTGCCATGTCTGGGACGACCAATACGTTGGTCGAAATCTCCGGCTACCTATATAAGCACAATATCAACGGCGCCAAGGAAATCATCAACGAACTGGAACGCAAATATCGCCGAGTGGTTGCTTTGCTGTTTACTCAAGTAGAAATCCGCATGGAAGCCGACGAAGAGGTTGAGGCCGTCTTCTCGCTGATACGTTCGCTGGCTCGCGATAGCTTTACATCGTTTGAGGAACGTGAGATTCTCGCGCAAGGCGAATTGCTGTCAACAAAGTTGATGCACCTTTATTTACGTCAATCAGGCATCAATTCCGGCTTCCTTCCGGCGTTGGAATTTATGCGCACAGATAAGAATGGCGAGGCCGATATTGACTATATCCGCGAGCACCTGAAACCCCTGCTGGCCGAGAACCCCGATGCTGACCTCTATATTACCCAAGGTTATATCTGTCGGAACGCCTACGGCGAAATTGACAACCTACGGCGCGGAGGTTCCGACCTTACAGCCTCATTAATCGGAGCAGCAATGCACGCATCCGAGATTGAAATCTGGACCGACATCGACGGCATGCACAACAACGACCCACGCTTCGTTGAGGGCACGACTCCGGTTGCCGAGCTTCATTTCGATGAGGCCGCTGAGCTGGCCTACTTCGGCGCAAAGATTCTTCATCCCACCTGCGTTCTGCCGGCAAAAGTCAATAATATTCCCGTCCGTCTGCTCAACACTATGGAGCCTTCGGCAAAAGGCACACTCATCTACAATTCCGAGATTGCTCACACAATCAAAGCCGTAGCCGCCAAAGATGACATCATCGCTATCAAGATTAAATCTTCGCGCATGATGTTAGCCTCAGGATTTATGCATCGCGTCTTTGAGATATTCGACAACTACAGTCGTCCTATCGACATGATTGCGACCAGCGAAGTCGGCGTGTCCGTAACCATCGACAATCCGTTGAAGCTGGAGCACATCGTTGACGAGCTCAAAGAAATCGGTACGGTTACAATCGATCGCGACATGGTTATCATCTGCGTAGTTGGCGACCTGGAATGGCACAACCGCAGTTTTGAAGCCGAAGCCCTCGACGCCTTGCGCGATATCCCCGTAAGAATGATTTCCTATGGTGGCAGCAACTACAACATCTCGTTCCTCGTCAGCAAAGAGGACAAAGTTGCAGCGCTCAACGCCCTCCAGAAGCGTTTGTTCAACAACAAATAAACTCGTTTTCCCCCTACTAAGGACCTTAGATATGAAAACCGAAAAAAACACAGTAGAATCCAATATTGGAACCATAACACTGTTTACCCTCACTAATAACCACGGCGCAAAAGTTACGCTCTCGAGCCTTGGAGCGGGTATCACGTCAATCATAGTAGCTGATCGCAACGGCAATCTTGCAGATGTGGTAATTGGCTACGCAAATCCTGCCGACTATCTCGCCGACGGCCCATGCGCAGGCAAGACTCCGGGCCGCTATGCCAACCGTATCGCCAAAGGACGTTTTACGCTGGAAGGCCGGACCTACGAATTACCTATCAACAATGGCCCCAACCATCTACATGGAGGTCCTAACGGCTATCAGAACCGCATATGGCAAGCTGAAGAATTAGCTGCCGGAAAGGTGCGCTTCTCCATCGAAAGCAACAACGGCGATGCAGGCTATCCGGCTAATCTGAAAGCATCGGTAACATATACCTGGGACGACGACAATCGCCTAACTATCGAATACGACGCCGAAGCAGATGCCGCTACAGTGGTAAACCTCACAAATCACAGCTACTTCAACCTTGCCGGACACGATGCCGGCCCGGTTAAAGCCATGAATCAGCTTTTGCAACTCAAATGCTCCCGTTGGTTGCCAACCGATGACACCCTAATCCCATCCGGCGAACTCGCACCCGTAGATGGGACACCGATGGACTTCCGCACCGCACGCACCGTTGGCAGCCGCATTTTCCAACCCGGCACAGTACCTACCACCGACACCCTGCTGACCAACTTCGATGCCATCCGATTTGGCAAAGGTTACGACAACTGTTGGTTCGCCGACAATCAATCAGGCAACGTTGCCGAAATTGCAACGCTACTTGATACAGAATCAGGTCGCAAATTAACGGTCGCCACCGACCAACCTGCCGCTCAAGTTTACGGAGGCAACTGGGTTGGCGGATGCCCCGCAGGTAAAAACGGCGCAGTCTACGCCGACTATTGCGCAGTAGCTATCGAATGTCAAGGTTGCCCCGATGCGCCTAATCATTCCAACTTCCCCTCGCAAATAGTTAGTCCGTCGCAACCCTATCACCGTACAATCCTCTTCAGCTTCTCTGCTGAATAAGTCAAAAAATAATTGGCAGAGCAAAAAAATTTGCTCTGCCGATAAAAATATTTTCGAAGATTCTGCGTTTTTTATATACCTTCGATTATAAAACAATTTGAGCATTTAAACATATATGAACCTTTCCGCTGCTGAGGTGTTTCTTTATATAGAACATCTAATCGGAACAGCCATATATGAAATATACGCAACCCAAGCTTCCTTACACTACTGACGCTCTCGCTCCGGCTATTTCGCGCCAAACCGTAGAGTATCATTATGGTAAGCACGCCAAAACCTATATCGACAACCTCAACAACCTTATTGAAGGCACTGAGTTTGACGACCTGCCGTTGGAGGATATAATTCAGAGCGCAAAAGGCGCCTTATTCGATAATGCCGCACAAGCCTGGAATCATATCTTTTATTTCTTTTCGCTATCTCCCTACGGAGGCGGAGAACCTGAGGGAGAGCTTAAAGAGGCTATCGACAAGCAATTCGGCTCATTTGAGCAATTCAAACGAGAGTTTACCAATGCCGGAGTATCGCTATTTGGATCCGGTTGGGTATGGCTCTCACGCGATACGAACGGCAAACTCTTGATTACCCAAGAGTCAAACGCCGGCAATCCTATAACCCAAGGGTTAACCCCGATTTTGGCATTCGACGTATGGGAACACGCCTATTATCTCGATTGGCAAAATCGCAAAAAAGAAGCCCTCAACCATCTATGGTCAATCGTTGATTGGCCTATTGTTGAGAGCCGATATTAATCCACGAATCTTCCAATCTTTCAAGATGAGTTTTGATATAGATAAAGTTAATTGCATTGATTACTTGGGATTTTCTGCATAAAACAGTTATATATTAAATAATATTTAACTCCGCGATTTCCAAACAATCTTCCATCTCGCTTGTTCTACTATCAGAAAAGCAACCAGAGATAACATACACTTTTGAGACAAAATCCCATTTAGATTGGTAAGAAGCATGACCGGAGTTAGTAACGGTCATGTGAAAGAAAGGAGACAAAGCACTTAATTGTAAGCATAATGTGATGAATGGAGAGAGAGGCACCTGCGAAGGCCCCTCTCTTTTTTTGTCTTCCACTCCCCCCCAACTACCGCTCCCCTGCCGCAACCGCTCTATCGTATCCGTCTGAGAACCGAAAGAAATAGAAAAAAGCTAAGGCGCAGCCCCCCAAAAGAAGAGACTGCGCCCGTTGCTTTTATTTAGAATGACTATTTAGCTGAAAATCGTTATTAGATGTTGGTTACCATTGAAGAACAGCGGAAGGTTTTTGCAGTAGTTCCGCCGGTATAGTCAGCGCCTTCAAAGTAGCCGTTGAATTCAGTACCACCACTAATAGTGCCACCCTTGGTAATCGTAAACGTTGTTGTTGAATCAAATTCCGGAGAGCTCAGCAGCATCTTGCAGGAGGAGTACTGACGCGGCACTTTGAATGTAATTACGTCTTCGCCATTCTTTGAGATGCGGTAAGCGGTGCCGTTCGAAACGGAGCCGGCATTGTAAATTACCGAACGCTGAGTGGACTTCGACGTAGTAGGCTGACTTTCGCTACCGCCCAACCCAATCAAGATACCGCCGGTAAGCGTGAAGTAGCCCGTATCATAGTCGAAACCTTCTTCCGGAGAAGCCGCACCTGAAGCGAAAATAACGCCACCGGAAATTTCGAAGTAGCCATTGGAATCGATACCATCGTTATTAGTTGCGTAGGCATAGACATATCCGCCGGTAATCTTTACGTAAGAGCCTCCATTAATAGCATCGTCTTCACTGGTTGCCGTAATATAACCACCATTGATAGTCAAACCGCCCTTACTTTCGATGCCCTCAGCACCTGAGCCGGGAGTATTAGCAGTAATATTACCGGAATTAATAACCAGGTCGCCCTTTGCCTTGAGGCCCTTCGATACAGAGTGGTCGCTATTGTCGTTGCCACCACCGCCGAAGCCGCCGCCTCCGCCGCCCCAGCCTCCGGGAGCGTTCCAGCCACCGCCCCATCCGCTGCCGCCTGACGACAGGGTAATTGAACCGCCGGAAGCGTAAAGATCAATAGTCGGGCCATCGGTACCATCTTCACCAATCGTCATATTCGCACCACTTTCGATACACTTTGCAGCCGTACCGGTTGTCTTAACCGAAATGTTACCGCCGGTAATAACAACATTTGCATCTGACTTCATGCCCTTGGCTACGTAGCTATCCGATTCGTTTGAAGTATTGGTGTAAGTACCGCCGGCTCCGCTAAGCGTGAAATCAAATTCGCCACCGGAGATTGTCAGACTGCCATCGGTAGAGATACCGCGACCGGCCTTACCGCTATGGTTAAGAGTTAGCTTACCGCCACTGACAGTAACATCCACACCCTTAATAGCCGTACAGTAAGATACATCGCCATCAGTTACCACGGCATTACCGCTCATCGTAAAGTCGAGCGTACCGCCTGAGATTGTAATGTTTGTATCGGTCTTTATAGCCTTGCTGGTATCGCCGGTAATTGTAGCCTTGATAGTTCCGCCGGTGATTGTAACATCGCCCGATCCGGCATCGATACCATCGTCAGAGGGCGAAATCTCCAGCGTACCCTTTTCCATCGCAAAACCTTCATCGCAATGCAGCGCATCCGATACCGCACCGGTAACAACAAACGTACCATTAGTCATCGAGATATCGCCATCGGAGCAAATAGCATGCTTGTTATAGCTTACTATCGTACACTTTCCGTTACCCTTCAGTTCTATCTTGCCTTTAGAGTAGACCGTGCCCTTCTCCTTCTCTCCATCGGGAGTGTTGTAGGTCTCGCCATCCGCAAGATAGTTCTCCGTATCAGCCGCTGCCGACAATGAGAGTTTCTTGCCCTGAACATTGATAGCTGCTCCGGATGGATTAGTGATAGACACACCTTTTAGCTTAACTACCGACTTATTTGTTTGGTAGATCTTCAGGCCGCCATCAGAGGTTGATCCGGACAGCTGATACTCAATCTCCTCTGAGGAGGTAGAATTAATCGTAACGTGGGCACCTTCAGCCGTCACCGTTACTCCGGCATAGGCGAAAGGATTATCAACCTCAACGCTATTATCCGAATATTTGATAACCACAACATTGTCGGCATTACGGAAATCCATGTCGGCAATGTCGGCCATTGAGTAAGTCAGGCTGGTCCCGTCGGTCGACGTTACAGTCATTTCGTCGTTAGCCTCGTTAAAGGTTACCTCCTGAAGTGATGTCTTAGCCAAACCTTCAGAGATACCATCCGCACGATTCACGAAGAATGTCAGTGCGGACTTCGCACTAAGGGCTAGCACGCAGCCACCTGCCAAGCCCAATATTATAGTTTTCTTGTTCACTTCTTCAGGAATTTAACGGTTGTAGATTCAATATTGGCAACATAGATTCCTGCCGGCAGTTCCGCAATCGAAACAGATTGGCCGGAAACTACTTTTTTCGACAAGACCTCTGCCCCATTAGCGCCATAAATAGTCAAAACAGCCGGGGCATCCAGACCTTCTACAGTAAGGGCCGTAGCACCGACAGCCAGGCGCAACTCATCGCCGACAGCCGTATTCAAGGCCAAGCCTGACGTGCTTGTAAAGTTGAGGCTGGAGAGCGTTGCTATCGGCAACGTCAACGACCCGCCATCGGCTAAGTTTACCAACAGGTCATCGCCACTAACGGTAAGATTGGTGATTGTCCCAACCGCTACAATCTGCGATTCCGAGCCGTCACTGAAATTAAAGCAAATTTCGCGCGCTGAAGCCCCGAACCCGGCTGCCGCAACAGCCGCAAGAAGTAGCGTTCCGAGTTTCTTGTAGTTCATATTTGTTTTTTGTTTAGAAATATCGGTTTATATCCTAGCAAAGTTACAAAATATTTATTACATAAAGTTCGCAATTTCCCTAATTTAGCTAACTTCCCAATTTTATCCGACGTAACCAACATTTTATCTGACGGATGATTTATCTCTTAACAAACGCAAGCCATACCAAGGGTGTTACTCCTCGATATGGCTTGCGATAATGTTACGTCTTTGCATGTTCTCCGTCAGGCCAAAGCCCTTGATTTGATCTTAATCACGACCGGTAATAAATCATGTCCGTCTTCGTGGAATTTCAAAGAATTATCTAATAGTAACGATACGCCACTGTACTTAAAACGATGAGGACCAGAGATGGATATCGCCGGGAGTTGTGCAGCGGATATCAATGAGGCGCTGATTGGAGGAGCCTCTGAACAAAAGCGAAATATCACGTAGTTCCTGCTTAAACGGCCCGTCAACCAGTACCTCTACATTGGTCAAAAATTCCTGCACCTCTACCCTATTGCAGATATCCTCATAGAGGAAGCCGGTATAGCACCAGATGGTGTAGTCGCGCTGACGCAACGCACGGGCCAACTCGGTGATGGCAGGCAACTGATACAGCGGATCGCCCCCGGAGAAGGTAACGTTGAAGCCATGCTTTTCGATTTCGGCAACAATCTCATCAACAGTCATTTCGCGCCCGGCTTGGAAATCCCACGACTGAGGATTATGGCAACCTGGACACTGATGTGCACA
>CAZEST010000071.1:5088-9075 GCA_964514745.1 uncultured Alistipes sp. | reverse complement strand
GGGGCAATGATGGGCGGGAAAACCGAGGAAGAAAAGGCGAATTTGTGGCGAAAATGGATAATTTAACAAAATTTAATTGATTAACGGGATATTTACATGGTTGTATGTAGTAAATTTGCCTTGAATTGACATTTATACACGCGTTCCCCTATATTGGGACACTTCTTACATTCATACGATCCGTTATTAGGACCTCTTACATTCATTTGCAACTAAACTTTCTTATTAATATTCTTACCTATCATGAAAAAAATCTTACTACTTTTAGTGGGAGTGTTTGCTGTTATAGCAGCAAGCGCGAATGGTCCCATTAGATTCCTTAACATAAGCGGGTGGAGCAAGGTCTGCGCTTATGTTTGGAATAGCTCTGACTCTAACGACAAGCCGCTTGGCGATTGGCCCGGCACCGCGATGATTAAGAACAATACGACAGGCTTCTATGAGCTTAACACTACGCTGGACCTCTCTGTCGGCTACAAAGTAATTTTTAACAACGGAAGCAGTGGTAACGGAAATCAGGTCGGTGATTTCGATCTTACAAATGCTGCCTACTACTATTACGGTGCTATCAATCTATATCTCCGCGGCAATGGCGATTGGGATACTTGTAATGACAATAACAAGTTTACTCCGCAGTCTGACGGGACATATACCCTTACAACTTCTATCACAAACGGAAATGAGTTTAAAATCTCTAATAGTAGCTGGAATGGCAATCTGACTTTTGGCGGCCAGTCGAACAACCCTACCAATTTTGAAGGGACCAAGCTGTCGCTCCTTAGAAGTGGCGATTCAAAGAACCTTAAGGCTAATTGCGACCTGAGCAATGTAACCTTGGTGCTCGACTTAAGCGACTGCTCTCTGGAGGCTAAGTCGCAAGCTACTGAAGAACCGGATCCGGATCCGGTTGTAGACGACACTAACCTCACCGTTTACTACGACAACTCTACCTCTAACTGGAGCGAGGTTTACTGCTACGAATGGAACAGTAGCAATACCAGCGAAAAAAATAATTCTTGGCCCGGCGTTAAAATGACGCTCGTTTCAGGCTCAATCTATTCCTACACTGCAAGCAAGACCTTTGATAAAGTTATCTTTAGCAATGGTTCTAATAACGGTACAGAAGGAACCGATAAAACCAAAGATCTTGACCTCGTTAACGGAGAAGTCTACAAGTTAGACGGCTCTCACAGCACTTACACTACTGAAGAAACCCCGGAAGAAAATACCTATACGGTTTACTTCTACAACACCTGGACCGACAATCCTCTGCAGAAGGTGTATGTCTATGAATGGCAGGGAAGCAATAAGTTGTTGGGCGATTGGCCCGGTGCAGAAATGATAAGTACCGGCCAGTACGTTTGTGTTGACGGTCAGTATTACCCGCTTTGGAAATACTCATATACCTCTACCAAGACTCCCCAGAAGGTTAAATTCTCTTACACTGATAGCCACGGCCAATCGTATCAGAACGATAAGGACCTTACCTATCATGACGGCTATTTCTACAGAAATGATGGAAAGTCAAGAACCGGCCTTAATCCTGTAGGATATACCGGCGACGACAAGTACGTCTACCTGTATATGCACTTCAAGCAAGACTTCCTGAAGAATGGTAAGGAAGGTGACGTTCCCAGATGCCACGTCTTCAAGGATGGTACATCAACTATGTATCATACGTATGGCGATGATGCAGAAAAGATGACGCTGGTCAACGAGCTTTATCAAATCTGGGCATACCCGGTTGAAAAAACTGCTATCGAAAACAATACCTACGATAACATTACCTTCTATTTCTATAAGCCGGACGGCAGCGATCAGGCGTATGCAACCAATGCATCCATCTCCGATGAAGCATATGACGCTCAGCACTGGACCGACTTTATCTACGCAACGGAAATCAACGGCAGCGTATATCGCGCTTGTCAGACCTACTTGACTTATGACCGATTCATGGAACTTGACGGCCAGGATCGCCCGACGGCATACATTGTAGGTACCGAAGGTTCGCAGATAAAGGTTGGAGACAGCTGGCAGACTTTGAAAAAATGGGATATAGGTGCTCCGGTAGCAGTAGATAAGGAATATGATTGCTTCTATCTGAACCTGAAGCCCGCGTTCAACGAGACTTTTGGAGGTGACAAGACCAGTACGAGGGGTACAACGTTTGCAAGTAGTGCTAAGGTGTCAAACTTCAAGGTTGGTTGGATTAATCCCGGTGCAGCTAAAGACTGGGCTCGCAGCACGTTTGGCGACTACAGCAGCAGTTATGACTACAAGCAGCGCCTGTGGGCTACTTACGACTTAGGTATTATCGGCGTTGACGACACGGATTCGCGTATCTCATCTGTAGCCGACCTGATTATTGACGGTCAGTTTACGGTATTCCAGGCAAATAAGTCAGTGCCGTATATCTATTACAATCAGTATAACTGGACCTTGGCACAGAATAATACCGGTGGCTCAGAATACTACGTTGTTATTGACCCCCATTCAACTTGCCGTTCGGTAACGCTCTGCTCGTTCGACCCGAATCCGTCGGTTGAGGTCTCTGTTTCTTCTGTTGGCAAGTGCGACAATGAATTGTCAGAGGAAGATGCTTTGAATATCACCGATGAGCAGCTCAACGGCGCCGCCGATAACGATGATATCAGCTTTACCCTGGTAAATAAGGCTGCAGGTACGGCTAAGGTTATCGCAACCGATCTTAGTGCGATCCAGACTAATGGCTTTGATCGCCAGTATCAGATTACGGTTAATGGCGCAAATGCCGGTACGGTTCACGGTGAGAATGCGCTCGGTTTCAGTATGGACTATATGCCGTTTGAAACTTCCGAAGATAACAACGTAACGATTCGCGGTTATTTCAAGGATACAGATACGCAGCTCCGCTTCCATAGCAAGATAGGTAAAGGCACGTTTACACAGCCTGAATCAGTAACGTTAAGTAAACCGGCAGAGCTGACAAGTGTACAAGGTCGATTGATCTACGCTCGCACGGAGAATGACGAGGATATTTATAACCTTTACGTAGCCGGGCTGGATGCACAGATCTCGTCGGTCTATAACGTCTATGCCGATTTCTCATTTGTTGACAGCGACAACAATCCGCTCGTTGCAACTCTGGTAAAAGCCGGTAGCGATGAGGAAAGCTTTATTGAAAAGAATATCAATGAAAAAGTTGGCGTAACTCTGCCCGATGGTATCGATTGGTCGCAATATATGATGATGGATGCAACGAATAATCCGTTCCCGGTACTCGTTAAGGATGCATATAAGAAATCGGTAGCAACGTCTAGCTCAACTCTTCCGATTACCTTCCCTTGCACTATCTATGCCGTTTATCCGTTTATCTACAATCCCGAGGCTCAGCCTGAAGTAGTTAAGACCCAGGCACCTCGCCGAGCCAATGAAAGCAGCGACGAAAACTTCGAAGGCTTCCAGATTTCTGCTTCGTATGTACCGCGCCCGGTAACTGTATCGGTTAGCAATAATATTACCCCGGCCGGAGTTGAAGGGATAATTGCTGATGATAATAATAATGCTCCGGTTGAGTATTATACAATCTCCGGAATTCGCGTTAATGGCAATCTTGCCCCCGGCATCTATATCCGTCGCCAGGGCAACTCGGTTAGCAAGGTTGCAATTAAATAATCTGCTTTCTCTTGTATCTGAATGATATAATGTATTTTAGTAAGATAGAATAAGTTAGATTCGGCATAGGCCGAACAAAGAGCCATCTGCACCGTGAGGCGTGGATGGCTTTTTCTGTATATATATATCGAGGGGAGGTTAGCGGCGGAGGATGGGCCAGGAGTAGTTGCGCAGGAGGTTGCGCAGGAGGGCCTCACGGCCGTCGAGGTAGCTGTCGAGCAGGGCATGGAAGCGCGGCGAATGGTTCATCTCGGAGAGATGGGCCAGCTCGTGGAGGATAATGTAGTCGCGGAGCTCTTGGGGCAGGAAGATAAGGGCGTAGCTCAGCGAGAT
>CAZEST010000071.1:0-4988 GCA_964514745.1 uncultured Alistipes sp. | reverse complement strand
AATTCAATGCCGGGGAAGGTCAGTGTTGAGGGGGCTGTATAGCTCAACTTGGGGCGCATTTCCAGCAGGCGTGGGGCAAACTCGTCGAGCAAGCGGTTGATTTCGGCGAGGGCTAATTGGCGCGGGATGTTGAGCGATACGATGCCGTTGCGCCAGCGAGCGGTAGCTCGATGACTGTTGGCACGTGATTGGATAACCACACGTCCGAGTTGCTGATGTTGGATTTCACCAAGTATTGCCACGACTGGGGGGGGGAGGTATGGGAGGTTATGAACAGCGAGGGGTTAGTTGCCAAGTCCGAGCTTGGTGTGGAGGGTATCGGTAAAGGTGTGGCCGGGAATAATAACGACGTTTACGCTGAAGGGGGCTTTGCGGAAATGGAGGGTGGTTCCGCCCGGGATTTGCAAGGATTTACCGTCGAGCGTAAGGCGGAAACTGTGGGCGCGAAGTTCAACGTAGGCGCTGAAGAGGCTGGAGTCGTTAATAACCAGCGGACGTATCGAGAGGCTGTGGGCGGCGATAGGGGCTATAACCCAGCAGGCCACAGATGGGTCGAGAATCGGGCCTCCAACCGAGAGGTTGTAGGCCGTAGAGCCTGTAGGGGTAGCGATGATAAGGCCGTCGCCTTTGTAGGTTAGTGAGGGGTGGTGGTTGATTTCGGTGTCGATAGTGACCATTGAGGCGTTCTCGCCACGAGTGATGGCTGCTTCGTTCAAGGCGTAGTAGTTGCCGGTTGGGGTCTGAACTTCCAGGAGCGAGCGTGCTTCGGTTGAGAAGTTGGCGGTCAGCAGATATCGGCTTATGTCCTCCGGGCGGTCAAAGGAGAAGGCTGCCAGGAAACCAAGGTGGCCGGTGTTGATTCCGGCAACGGGGATTGCGGAGTTGCCAACCCAGGCGGCGGTCTTCAGAAAGGCGCCGTCGCCTCCGATAGCGATAGCCAGGTCAGCTTCGGGATGGTGGGTAAGGGGGATATGATGTATCCCCAGGGCGAAGCGAGGGCCGAGTTTGTCCTGCAGATAGTCGAAGAAACGGTCCGACATAACGACCTTGACATCGTGGCTCAGCAGGTTGTTGACCAGCTGCTCGATGTCGGCGAGATGATTCTCTTGATGTCTGTTACCGTTGATTGCTACTATCATTGGTGGAGATAGATGGATTAAATTTCGAGATAATGGAGCAACTCGTTGGCGCGTTCGCGAGCGCGGGTGGTGCGGGCGGAGTCGTGGGCGGTGCCGACGAAGATGGTGTTGAATCCGTAGCGTCGGAGCGAGCGATCAACGCCGGAGGCATCGCGCAGGTTGACGCGCAGGGCAATAACGGGGTATCCGTTGTCGTCGCGCATGGAGGTTACGGAGAGCCCCAGGAGCTGGGCGTCGCAATCTTCAACGGCGCGCGCAATGGCCGAAGCCGAGTAGTCGGCGGGATGGCACGACAGCAACAGCTCGCTAACCTCGTCGTGGCGCGGCGCAAGAACCATGGCTTTCTCCATAGGGGTGAGAAGGCCATCAATGTATTTTTGAAGTGTGTTATCGGCCATTTTTCCCAGCATTCTTTTTGGGGGTTAGAAATATTCTTTTTAATTTTGTAGCTTGATAGCCTTTGGAATATTTCCAATGGCAAAGTTAGCAAAAATATTTGGTAGTTGCAATAGTTTGAACATGGATACAAACCTGAGCGTCAATATAAATAAAGTTGCAACCCTGCGTAACGCACGTGGGGAGAATAATCCTAATGTAGAACAAGTAGCCGTTGACTGCGAATCGTTCGGGGCCAACGGTATAACGGTTCATCCCCGTCCGGATGAACGTCATATACGCCGCGACGACGTTGTTCGCCTGCGTCCGCTGGTCAAGACGGAGTTTAATATCGAGGGATATCCTTCGGAGGATTTTATGGACCTGGTGCTGAAAATCAAGCCCGAGCAGGTTACGCTGGTGCCGGATGCGCCGGATGCGCTGACCTCGTCGGCCGGCTGGAACGTAATAGCGAATATGGAGTTCCTAACCCAGGTTGTTGACCGCTTGCGCGATGCCGGCATCCGTTCGTCGATCTTTACCGACTGCGACCATGATAATATCGTAGCGGCAGCCAAGGCCGGAGCCGACCGCGTAGAGCTTTATACCAAGCCGTATGCCGATAATTATTCTGCCAATCCGGAAGCTGCGGTTGCTCCCTACGTTGAAGCTTCTCGCACGGCCCATAAAGCAGGCTTGGGCGTAAATGCCGGCCACGACCTCAACCTGGAGAACCTGGCCTATTTCCATAAGCACGTGCCCTATCTCAACGAGGTATCAATCGGCCATGCACTGATCTCGGATGCTCTATATTTGGGCCTGTCGGAAACCATTCGCCGCTATAAGGAGGCTCTGAAAAGTTAATAAAGAATTCATAATTCATAATCTCTCCGAACAGGAGATTTACAGATCTTAATATGTTACCACTTGCTGACGCCGCTATCAACGGCGTTCCTCAGGCAGCAGCGGCTGCCGCCAACGCTACAACAACCGTAGCCGAACTTTCCCTTTGGGACTTATGCTTACGCGGAGGTGCGCTGATGGTGCCTCTGGCCCTGTTGTCGCTGATTTGCGTCTACGTTTTCATTGAGCGCCTTATCGTTATTTATAAGGCAAACCGCCTCGACGACTCGTTTATGAAGCGCATCCGCGATTACATTCATGAAGGGGAGATCGAAAGTGCTTATAACCTCTGTCGCAAAACCGATTCGCCTTATGGCCGCCTGATTGAAAAGGGTATCAGCCGTATCGGTCGTCCGGTCAATGATATTATGGCCGCTATTGAGAATACCGGCAACATTGAAATCGCTAATCTGTCGAAGGGATTGCCTTGGCTGGCAACTACCGCCTCGGGTGCGCCGATGCTGGGCTTCCTCGGTACGGTTATCGGTATGGTAGAGGCCTTCTACTCCATCGCCTCTCAGGGCAATTCGGCCAACATTGCCAGCTTCTCCGACGGTATTTATACGGCACTGGTAACTACCGTTGCCGGTCTGATAGTCGGCGTAGCCGCCCTGTTCGCCTACAACTATTTGGTTGCCCGCGTCAATGCCGTTATGAACCGCATGGAAGCGAAGACCATGGAATTTATGGACCTTCTTAACGAACCTGCCCGATAAGGAGAGATTGCGATGCTAAAACGTCAGAATAACCTAATGGCAGCGTTCTCGATGGCGTCAATGACCGACGTTATCTTCCTGCTGCTGATATTTTTTATGGTGACCTCTACCTTCGTGTTCCCTACCGGCCTGGAAGTAAACCTGCCGCAGAGCACCGAACAGAGCGCCATCAAGCCCGTAACGAGGGTTTATATCGACGCTAACGACTCGATATTTGCCTCGGCCGGCGAGGACAAGCCGCAGCCGGTAAGCCTGCAGACGCTCCCGGTCTTCCTAAAGATGGCCAATGAGCAGGATTCAACCGGATTCGTGGCCCTTTATGCCGACGAGACAGTTGCCTATGGCCGCATCGTTGAGGTGCTGAATATCGGGGCCGAGAACAACCTGAAGATGGTATTGGCAACGCAGCCGGTTCATCGCCCCGAAGGAGCAGCAGCAGAGGGGGGTAATGCCTCGGCTTCCGCCTCGGCCACCGTGGAGGCTGTAGCCGTTGATGGCGGCGAGGGCGCGCAAGGAGCATCGGCCAACGCTACGCAAGGCGCAGGGGCCTCCGCTAACGGCGCTGATACAAGAAAATAATAAAAGGGAGAAAAATCGATGAATCAGAATCAGCATAATGAACGCTCAGACCGTTCCTCGAAGCTTTGGGCTATCGGGGGAACGGTGCTGTTTCATCTCCTGCTGTTGCTCTGCCTGTTGTTCTGCTTCCTGAAATATCCGCCGGAGGGCGTTACGACGTGGCCGCCGGAGCCCGAAGAGGAAATCGTATTCCAGGAGGTTGAGGAGCTATATGCTTCGGGCGAGTTTGTCAGAGTTGGCGACACGTTTGACGAGACCGTCAACGACGAACCTGCGCCATCGGCCGAGGAGCAACCGAAGCCTACGCAGGACGCTCCCGATAAGGCAGATTCCGGCAAAAAGGGTAATCCCTCAAAGCTGGTAAGCTCGGAGAAACCGTCGCCGATGAAGGTTGACAAGACGCCTAAGGGTCCTACTAAGGAGGAACTTGAGGCTGAAAAGAAGAAGCAGGAGGCTGAACGCCGCAATGAAGCCAAGAAGACAGCCGACGATGCTACCAAGAAGGCATTCGGCGGAAAGGGTAAGGGCCAGAGCGGACAGTCTGACGGCAACTCTTCAACGGGAGCTATCAGCGGCTCACCGGGCAACGGCGTTGCCGGCCGTACCTTGGAGCATTGGGACAAGGTTTCCTCAACGAAAATCGGCGAAATCGCTATTCGCGTCAAGGTTGATTCGCAGGGGAAAGTAATTTCAGCAGTTTATGATCCCCACAAGTCAAACGGCGCAGTAGCCGGCGATACAAATATGCGTGAGCGTTGTAGGCAGAAGTCGATGGAATGTCGCTTCTCGGTTAAGGAGGGAGCTCCTACCGCTACCGGCCTCATTACCTGGCGCTTCAAATAAGCAATCTACAAACAAAACGGTTCCCGAAAATAATTTTTCGGGAACCGTTTTGTTTTATGTCGAGTTGCCAATTAGCGGACGAGGTGCTTGGTGGCGGAGGTGGGGGAGGAGAGGATGTAGAGGCCGGGGGTGAGGCCTTGGAGGGCTTCAGCGGCGGGGAGATTGCTGCGGAGGAGATGGCCGGCAACGTCGTAGACGCTGACCGGGGCGTTGGGGTCGGTGGTTGCCTTATCAATAGCTATTCCTTGGATGCCGCTGTTGGCCGACTTGGAGAGAGTCCAGGCCTTGAGCTGCTTTACCTGGACAGCGCCGTCGGCGAATGCTTCGATACCATCGGCATCGCTGTCGGTCGGGAATACGCGGATAGAGGTAGCCCATCGGTCGTTGATGAAGATGTCAACGATGGAGTGGTCGATGAAGATGTTCATCTTCA
>CAZEST010000070.1:0-9213 GCA_964514745.1 uncultured Alistipes sp. | reverse complement strand
AACGACCCCCTGATTAACAGTCAGGTGCTCTAACCAACTGAGCTACTGAAGCATTGTTGCCTTGATTGAGGTTTGATTTCCTGTAGAAATCGGCCTCATTTGGCTTGCAAAGGATGCCCCTCCGGGCTTTTGCGTTGCAAAATTACATCATTTATTTTATTCACGCAACATTTTTGCGCTTTTTTTTTCTTCAATGGCAAATTTTTCCAGCCTGTGAAGGCTAAGAGCCCTATTCTGACGGTGCTCTCGGCTGCAGCCGAGAGCGGAATCGTAAGGATGTGCGTTCGGAGCGGCAGCCCGGCGAGGGTCCCGTAGGGGGGGCAATGCAATTAGGGAACGAGGTTGCGCAAAACGAGGCGGTCAATGATGGCGTGGTTAGTGGCGAAGTTCATGTTTTCGTCTTCGGGCTGATAGCTGATCGTTACGGTGTGTTTACCGGCAGAGAGGTTTACTTTGAGGCTGTTGGTCATGCCCCAATCATTCCAGTTACCTACACCGCGTTGCGGCATCACGATGGTTCCTACGCGCTTGTTATCGACGTAAACGGTGCGAACCGCACATTTGTTCTCGGTGTTGACCGGGCCGTTGCCGTTGGCGTAGCGGAAACTCAGGCTGTAGTCGCCGGTTTGTTTTGCGTCGATAGCGATACGGATGGGGGCGGTCGTGTGGTCTAGTTCTACAAAGCCGTTGCCGTAGTAGCCGCTAATCTTTCCCTGCGGCAGGTTGCAGGCCTCCGAGGAACTGATTTTGCAAACCTCTGAGGGCATTTCTACCGTGGTTTCCGGACAGTTGCTCCGCGGTTCGGATGCGAACGATTCATTGCCGTTGGAGTCAACGCCTATTACTTGGTATTCGCCGAAGGTGGTAGCGATGCAACTGGTCTCGTTCGTAACGGCAATTTGCTTACCATCGCGCAATACGATGTAGTGGTGGATATATTCGATTGGTTGCCACTGCAATCGGTTCAGATGAGGCACATATTCGTTTGGAGAGGTTACAGCGTCGTCGTGGGTAAACCATGCGATAGGAGTAAGCGGAGCTTTGACGTTAGCGGTAGCGTTGATTTTTGCTGTTTGCAGAAGGTTGTTGGCCATCACGATTTTTACGTTCTGTTCTCCTTCAAGGTCGCCGGGGATGAAGGCGTTGTGAGGTTGGTCGTTGAGCAAGAACTTGGCGATGCGGTTGCCATATCCTTCGATGGTTACGTTGAGCGTCATGTTGCGGTAGCGCAATCCGTTAAGGCTACGTGTGTCGTTGAGCTCTTTGGGAATGAATGGGGCAAACGATAGCCCGTCGGTTTCAGGGGTGATACCGAACAGCATCTTCATTGTCAGGGCGATATTGCCCGACAGCGACCAGAGCATGTTGGAGGAGTTGAGTTCGGTAGTGATATCGCCGTTGTCGAGGTTGAAATTCTCTTTATTGGTAGCAAACAGGGCTGCCGGGCGGAACACCGAACCGATGCCGAGCATTACGCCTCGAGAATTGCCTGCCTTTGCGTTGGCTAAGGTCCAGTAGGAGGCAACAAAGGGCCATAGGGCGTTGTTATGGTATGACGGCATGTCGGCAATCTGCGGGAAAAAGATGGCCGGGCCGAAGGGCGTAATCGGGTTCTTTTCGGTAATCAGTTTGGCGCGTTCAGCCGAGGCGATGTCGAAGAGGATGGCAAGCGATTCGCCGAGGGTCTCTGCGCGAGGGTTTACAATCAGGTTGTCGCGCCCGTAGAGATACATTGCGTAGTAGCCCTTGTTGCCGAGCCAGAGACGGTCGTTGATAGCCTGCGAAATCTTTGCGGAGCGGTCGTTGTAGGTCTTGGCCTCACCGGTATTCCCCAGCAGCGTTGCTATTTCAGCGAGGACCTTCCAAGCTTGAGCATGAACGGCGTTGGTGCCGAGGGCTTCGGAATTGTAGATGTCGGCGGTTTGCATCCAGCGCGGATGGCTCTGCTCGCGCCAGTCGATAAACGATGTTTCGCCTCTAACCAGGCCGGTTGACTTATCGTAGATGGTCTGATAATCGGTCTCCAGCGATTTCTTGATAATAGGGTAGATGCGGTTGAGCCAGGCCTTGTCGCCGGTTGCTTTGTAGACTTCAAAGGCGGCTATACACCAGATTTCGCGGTCGGAACTAACGGGCCATGCGCCGCCCGAACCGGTATCCTGGATTATCGTGCCCTCCTTTGAAATTTTATGTTCGAGCGAGATGCGCGACACTTCCGGCTGCAACATCGCCATCGAAAGGATTATCGAGTAGCTGACGTCGCGCGTCCAGACGCCGGGCCATTCCTTGCCGGTGCGCAAGGTTGAATCCGGCTCAACGGCGTTGATCATTTCGTCCAGGCCCATGTTGAAGATTGCGTTGTGGAGCGTGTTCGACGATGTTAACCGAGGGTATGCTGAAATGTCATTGGTTAAATCCCAACGCTGTTGAATCGGCATAAAGTAGCCGGGCGATGCGTAGTAGTTGGATATAATCGTAGAATCGTTGGGCGCATAGGCCTTGAAGTTCCCTTGGAAAATCGTATCGCCAACCCAGCTGTAAGCTGATGTCTCAATTATCGGGAGTTCGCCTAAATATACGTTGGTTTGCTCAGTGGATTCTGTCTTATTAGCCTGTTTCTTGGCTGAAAGAGGGAGCCCCACAGATAGGAATATAGCGGATGTCAGCGCTATCTTAAAGCAAAAGTTAAGTAGCGGAGTATGAGAAGCGGATAAATGATGATGATTCATAGCCGAAAATAAGGTCAGAATGATATGCTATCCTGTCATCGTGATATAGCTTGCAAATTTAACGAAAAATCCGGTTACATACAATAACAACTCGTTAAAATTTTGTATCTTTGTGGGTGCTTACTGTTTTATGAGGCTATTACTTTCTATAATATTAGTTTTTCTGACAGCTATTCAGGCGTTTCCGGTTACGCGCCAGGAGCTTAACAAGCAGATCGATCGGGCAAATGAACTTCGACTGACTGATTCCCGAAGTTCAATTGAGCCTCTTTACGGCCTTTTTCTATCGGCCAGCGAGAACGATTGGTCCGACGAATCGGCGCGCACCTTAACCTATATCGGCTGGGCGTTGTATGATAGTAAGTACCCCGACTTGGCTATTCAGGTGTTAACCTATGCCGGCGAATATTGCGATGCCTCCGATACCAAGACGCGCGACTTGATAGCCCTGGGGTTGGGCGCCTGCTATGCCGCCAAAAACGATTACGCAAAGGGCGAAAAGCAGCTTCTTAAAAGTCTCGAACAGAGCTTGAAGGACGATAATAAGCGCGAGGTAATGATGATTTATACTTACCTGGGCGACCTCTATTCAAGTCAGGCAAAGGAATCGAAGGCTCGCGAATGTTTCGAGAAGGGGCGCGAAATTGCCCACGAAATTAAGGATACTATCTTCGAGGGAGCGCTATATTGCAATATTGGCATTCTGTGCTCGGATAATCAGGAGGCTGAAGACAACCTGTTTAAGTCGATTGACCTCAGTCAGCAGGCCGATAATAAGCGTACGGAATGTTACGCCTACATTAACCTGTCGGAGCTATATTTCAACAAGAAGGAGTATGCCAAGGCACTTCGTACGGCTGAGCAGATTAACCGATTCCTGCCTTACATCGATGCTAACGACCGAATTATAGCCTACTCTCATAGCTTGCTTAGCTCTATCTACGCTGAGCAAGGCGATTATGCTTCTGCCTATAATCAGATGGTGCAGGCTTCTAATCAGCAGGATGTTAACTATGGCCAAGTTGCTAAGGAAAGGGCTAAATATCAGGAACTGGTTATCAATCTAATCAAGCATATTGAAATGAGCAAGCTGCGCCAGCAAAAGCAGGAAAGTAGCAATACGTTCTTGTTGCTGGCCGTAATCATCGTAGCTGTAGTGGTTATTGCGCTGATTTTCTTCATGCTGTATCGTAAATCGTGTGCAAAAAGCAGGTTGCTTGCTCATCAGAATGAGGAAATTCTTAAGTTGCAAGCAACCCAGAATCGACAGTCTGACGAAATCAGCTATTCTCGCCGTACGATTAACTATCTCTATGGCTTCTATCGAGGTAAAAATGCTCTGTTGGAGAAGTTGTCGCAGATGGTAAAAGATAGTTATAAGATGAATAGTCAGCAGCTTACGGCCCATCTGCGCATGATTAACCATACGATTACCCAATGTTTTACCAAGGATAAAGATCCGGATTTTATTAAGCTGCTCGAAGCTGAGAATGAGGCATTTATTAAGCGCTTGACAAAGCGATACCCCAATCTGTCGAAAATCGACATTATGCTGGCTACTTCGTATCGCCTCGGCCTATCTACGCGCGATATTGCTCGCCTTTCGGGTAAACTGCCTACAACCGTTACTACGGCTCGCTATCGCCTGCGTACATCGCTGAATATCCCCGAGGAAACCGATCTTACTGTGTTCTTTAACGAAATCTAAGAGGCTCCGCCGGAGGTAGATGTAATGTAAATACCTATAGCGGATTAATATATTGGTAATGAGTTGTATAGGTGTTTTGTTGTAAACATAATTTTAGGGTAATTTAGCATAGTGTAAACCCGATTTAATCCGGATTTTATTGGGCGAAATGGAGATTACTGATAATTTTGGAGAGCTAAAAACTAAAATTATCACACTTACAACCAAATGTTGTTAATATGAAAAATCTCCTATTAGTAGCAATGGCTTCTTTGACGTTGACTTTCGGCTCAATGTCGGTAGTAGCGAAGGAGAAGCCCACACCTCCAAAGGACCTGAAAAACTTGCCAAACAAGGTTGCCTTGGCCAAGTGGCCTAAGGCTAAAGTTAATAAGGCAAATGACCAAAAACTCAGTGTAAAAAACGTTTCCCCGTTGGCCAAGAAATTTGCCAAGGCTGAGGGTGCTGTCAAGGATCAAGCCTTTAAGTGTGCGTTGATTTACTCCTATGCATGGGATGAGGATGAACCCTTGTATGGTGCATACACCTTTGATACCAGCGATATCAACTCGATGACGCGCAAGTATCTCAACACGGATTACCCCGTTAATGCCGGTGGCTACTTTACCGATGAAGGCAAATTTGTATACACCAGCTATGTAGTGGACGATTGGGGTTGGGACTACGAAGTGAAGACCTTCGTTATCAACACCGAGACTTGGACCGTTGAGCAGACCATCGACCAAGGTTCGCTCTATGCTATGGCTACCGACCTGGCATACGACCCGATTGAAAAGGTCGCTTTCGGTGCGTTCTACTCCGGCGACGACGATACAACGATTTGGGGTTATATGGATCCCGCCAATGACTATGCCGTTACCCAGATTGCTACCCTCGATGGTAGCCTGGTTGCTGTTGCTGCAAATGCCCAAGGTGAGGTTTACGGTTTCACCAGTGGCGGTTACCTGGTAAAAATCGACAAATATTCCGGTACACTGACAACCATCGGTTACACCACTATTGCTCCCGCCGACCTCCAATCGGCAGCCTTCAGCGAAGATGGCACTCTCTATTGGGCAGCCATGACTACCGGGGGCGGCTCCGGCCTCTTCACGGTGGATACCGCAACCGGTGCGATTTCGTATATTGACCAGTTTGCCGACGATGAAGAAGTTGTTGCCCTCTATGCAGAGCCAACTCAGGCCGACGCAGGTGCGCCCACCGAGCCTACCAACCTTGCCCTGAATTTTGTTGAGGATGCTCTGACCGGTATCGTCTCTTTTGATGTCCCGGAGCTTAACAATCTCGGCGAAGAAATGACCGGTGACGTAACTTACATTATTAGCGTTGATAGCGAAGATGCCCTAACCGGTACAGCTGCCGTAGGCCAGACCGCTAACGTTAGTGTAACCGTTCCCTCGGCTGGTATCCACTCCTTCAGCGTACGCCTCAAAAACGACAACGGCGAAAGCCGCCGCGTTTCTGCTTCGCAATGGATTGGTATCGACCGTCCGGTAGCAGTTACCGACCTGGAGATGACCAAGACCGGAGCGCTGACCGCCCACATTTCGTGGACCGCTCCTACCAAGGGTGCTCTCGATGGTTACTTCGACCCCGAACGCATTAGTTATACCGTAATTCGTATGCCGGAAGGAAAGGTCGTTGCATCTAACCTTAAGGCTACCAGCTTCGACGACGTAATGACCAACACCAACAAGGTTTACGTTACATACAAAGTTACTCCATATGCCGACGATGTTGAGGGTGCTGCTGCCGTATCTAACGGTGCTGTTTTTGGCGAAGCACTGACAACTCCGGTTCAATTTACTTTCGATACGGAAGCTGACTACAATATCTTCACGGTTATCGACAACAACGAGACCCTTAACCTGGATTCCGGTATGTGGGAATACAGCCCCAGCGGTCAGTGTGTTGGCTACGTTAGCGGTACAAAGGATGGCGACGACTGGCTGTTTACTCCCGAAATCAAGATGTATGCCGACCGTCAGTATACCTTTAGCTACCAGACCCTTTGCTACTCTCAATCTTGGCCCGATGAATATGAGCTTAAGATGGGTACGGATGCTACAATCGAGGCTATGACAATACAGTTGGTTGAGCCTACTACTATCTACTGGGAAGATTACCGCACCAAAACGATTACGATCACGGTTCCCGCTGATGGTACATACAACTTCGGTTTCCACGCTCTTTCGGAAGCCGGTGGCGCTTTCTTCTTGGTTGACAATATCGAACTTGTTGAAAGCTACAAACTTAAGGCACCCCAGAAGGTTGATAACCTCCAGGCTGAAGCCGGCGACCTTGGCGCTATGAATGCAACCGTTTCGTTTACAACTCCTACCAAGGCTGTTGACGGCACCGACCTCACCGCTATCTCTAAGGTTACTATTGAGCGTTACGGCGACGTTATCAAGACTTTCGATGCTCCCGAACTCGGTGCGCAGCTCTCGTTCTTCGATGACAGCGAAGACCTCGAACAGGGCAACGTTACCTACACCGTTGTTGCCAGCAACGAATCAGGCGAAGGCGTTGAATCGGAGGTTACCGTATGGCTTGGCCTCGATACGCCCTGCGAGCCTTCTAATATCTCCGCTAAGGTTGAAAACGGCCACCCCGTAATCTCTTGGGAAGCACCGGCTGCTCGCGGTAAAAATGGCGGTTACGTTGATTTCGATAACCTTTCATATATCATTTACAGCGTGAATGATGATGATGTGCTCGAATATGAATATACCGGCCTGTCTTATACGGATGAGGGGACGGAAATTTTAAATAAGGGTAACCAGACAATCTATCAGTATGGAGTGTTTGCCCAAACTAATGAGGGCATCGGCAACCCTGCTGCTACATATGTCCTGGAGGGCTCTAATTATGAATTGCCTTTCGCAGAATCCTTTGCAAACGGCTCTACAAATCAACTCTGGATTAGCTCCGGTACGGAGGATGACTCTTGGCATATTGCCGATGATTGGAGTGCTACGCCTCAGGATAACGACGGGGGCTTGCTGTTGATGACGCCCTCAACCCCAGGTAGCGTCTGCAAGATGCTCTCCGGTAAGATTAACATGGAAGGCTCTAAGAATCCTACTATGAGCTTCTACATCGAGACAATGAGCTATACCGACAATGAATTTGCCGAAACCGACCCCGCCGACGACTATCTCGAAATCGTTGCTGCCGGCCCCGACTACAAATTCAAGACCCTCCAGACTATCTACCCCAATGATATCGAACAGAAGGGTAAATACTTCCTGCAGACTGTTGACCTGAGCGAATTTGCCAATAACGAATACGTAATGGTTGGTTTCGTTATGAACAACGTTGCCGCTCAGTCTCCGCTGGCTATCGACAATATCCGCGTTGCAAGTAACTACGATGTAAACCTTAAACTCGCTGAGTTTACGGCTCCTTCAACCGTCAATGTTACCGAAACCTTCACCGCTACCGTTAAGGTTACCAACGATGCCGCTACTGAAGCTAACAACTTTACGGTTCAGGTTAAGCTGGGCGATGAAGTTGTTGGTGAAAAGACCGAAACCGAAGCTCTCGCTGCCGGCGAATCTCGCAGCTACGACTTCGATATCACGGTTACTCCCGAATGGGGCGACGACGAAATCTTGGTTGCTGACGTAGCTATCGACGGCGACGAGGTTGCCGACGACAACAGCGCAAAGGTTGAACTCTCTGTATGGCGTCCGGATATGCCGGTTGTTGACGACCTTGCTGTCCAAGTGTTCCAGGAAGGTTGCAATTCCGATCAGATCTGCTTTACCTGGTCCGCTCCCGAAATCTCCTCATTCGCTACCGTTGAGGAAAGCTTCGAAACCTACGAACACGGCTCATTGCGCAATGTAGGTGATTGGACTTTGACCGATGAAGACCAGTGCTACGGCGTTGACTACTTTACCGCCGGTGGCGAATACTTCGATATTCCTCATCCCTATGCTCGTCAGTCGTTCATGGTATTCAATCCCGAAGAAGCCGAAATCGACCTCAATGCTGCTCCCGAATGGGCTCCGCATAGCGGCAATCAGATGATGGTTAACTTCCGCAACTGGGATGCTGAAAATGACGACTGGTTGATTTCTCCCCGTCTGAGCGGTAACAAACAGACCGTTACCTTCTGGGCTCGTTCGCCTAAGGCTAATAAGGATAAGATTATATTCTATACATCAACCACCGATACCGATGTTTCAAGCTTCTCGCGCCACGAGGATGGCCGCATTTCGTTGACAACGGAATGGACCCAGTATAGCTTTGAGGTTGAGGAAGGTACGGCTTATTTCGCAATTCGCAACAATCAAGACAATTGCGAGTGTGTAATGGTCGACGATGTAGTATTCGAAGCAGGTTCTTCTGCTCCTGTTAAGGCCGAAATTCAGGGTTACAACCTCTATCGCGAAGGCACCCAGGTTAATACCGCCCTGATTACGGATACAACAACCTACAGCGAAGATGCTTCCAACCTTGAATCAGGCTACTATTATGTAACCGTTGTTTACAATGTTGGCGAATCTGAAGCTTCTAACCAAGTTTATGTAGCAACCTCCGGCGTTGAAAGCATCTCGCTTGACAACGATGCCGACCAGCCTACATACGACATCTACGGACGCCGCGTTTACAACCTCCAGCCCGGCCAGGTTTACCTCCGCAAGGGCCAGAAGTTCGTTAACCGCTAATCCCCCTTCAGAACATAACAAATAATTAAGAGAGGCTGTGCCACACCCCTGACGTTGGCACAGCCTCTCTTCCTATTTTTTCTAAAACATAGGCAAA
>CAZEST010000069.1:0-9350 GCA_964514745.1 uncultured Alistipes sp. | reverse complement strand
TTTACCTTCTCGGTAAAGTCGGCTACGGAACGGGGTGAGTCGGTCGACTTCAAGGTTGTAAGGTCGATACAGTTGAAAAGGAACTTATATACCTCCTGAGTAGAGTTCTCTTTGAGGCTCTTTTCGAGGATGCGCTTAACTTCGGCTGCTACAAAAGCATCGTCGGTAGTTACTTTCGAGCGGCTAATTGCTTCGTGATATTTGTCTTCTGCCATAGAGCGATTAGCTTATGTGTTTATGTGTGGTTAAGATTAACTTTAATTGGTTCTTGTTTCGTAATGGCGCCGGATTAAAGCTTGCCGATTTGGTCTACTTCGAGGGCGCCGTTGAGCTCCTCTTCCCAGGGCAGACCCTGCTTGGGCAGCTGCTCCATGAACGGATCCGGATCAAACTCTTCAACGTTGTGAACGCCCGGTTTGTTCCACTTGCCGGTCAAGAACATCATGGCACCAATCATGGCGGGCACACCGGTGGTGTAGCTTACGGCCTGCATACCGGTCTCCTTGTAAGCTTCGGAGTGTGAGCAGTTGTTGAAGATGTAGTAGGTCATCTGCTTGCCATCCTTGCCCTTGCCCGAGATGCGGCAACCGATAGAGGTTTCGCCGGTGTAGTTCTCACCGAGGTCCTGCGGATTAGGCAGCACAGCCTTCAGGAACTGCAGCGGCACGATCTTCTGGCCGTTGTAGTCGATTTCGTCGATGCGGGCCATGCCGATATCCTGGATAACGCGCAGGTGGGTAAGGTATTCCTGACCGAAGGTCATCCAGAAGCGAGCACGCTTGATGGTTGGGTAGTTCTGAACCAGCGATTCCAACTCCTCATGATAGAGCAGATAGCTGTCGCGCTGGCCAATACGCGGATAGGTCAGCGGAGCGTGGATTTCGAGCGGCCCTGTTGTAACCCACTGGCCGTTCTGCCAGTAGCGTCCGTTCTGAGTAATCTCGCGGATATTGATTTCGGGATTGAAGTTCGTAGCGAAGGCCTTGCCGTGGTTACCGGCGTTGCAGTCAACGATGTCCAAAGTCTCCATTGCGGAGAAATAGTGCTTGGCAGCATAGGCGGTGAACACGCCGGACACGCCCGGGTCGAAACCGCAGCCGAGGATGGCGGTCAGGCCGGCCTTTTCGAACTTCTCGCGATAGGCCCATTGCCATGAATATTCAAAGTGGGCAACGTCGCGCGGTTCGTAGTTGGCGGTATCCAAATAGCTTACGCCACACTCCAGACAGGCATCCATGATGGTAAGGTCCTGATACGGTAGCGCAAGATTCATCACCAGGTCGGGTTGATGGCGGCGAAGCAATCCGCAGAGTTCCTCAACCGAGTCAGCGTCAACTCGGTCCGTCTGGATATTCGGGAGCTTCCTACCATGTTTTTCCGCCTCACGACAGATAGCATCGCGCACGGCATCGCATTTCTCACGACGGCGCGACGCCAGGACTATATCTGAAAACACATCGGGGTTCTGGGCACACTTATGGGCGGCCACGGTGCCGACACCACCGACACCAATGATAACAACTTTAGCCATTTTCAATAACGTGTTGGGGAATAATTATCAAACGCAAAATTAGCAAAAAAATTTAGTTTTACCCCCAATCTGTGAAAAATCTTGCCCTCCGCCCCTATTCCCTCGCAAAAAATCTCTACATTTGCAGCTTAAGCAGAAGGCAATAAAGCGAAGCCACCCGCGTTTATATGTTAGCGGTATTTTATACAAACGCGAAATTTATGAACCTTATTCTGAAGAAAATATCGGGCAAAACGCCGATGCAAACAGTCGGCGCCGCGCTCACCAAAATATCGGGTATCATGGTTGGATTGCTGCTCCTTTGCGGGAGCTGGCAACAGGCGTGTGCATTCACAACCGACTATTACGCAACTAATTCGCGCCTATCTACAGGCCGCTGGGTTAAAATTTCGGTTGACCAATCAGGCATGTACCTTCTGAGCGAACAGCAGATACGCCAATGGGGGTTCTCCGACCCCTCAAAGGTTAAAGTCTACGGCTACGGAGCTATGCGCCAGCCCGACCGCCTCAGCAACGATTTCCTCGACGACCTCCCCCAGAATCCCTCGGAATATATTTCAGGTAAGGGTATAGTATTCTTCGGCGAAGGGCCGATTACAATCGCCAACTACAACACCGACTATTACCGTCCGGTACAGAATCCCTTCACGTTCCTGGGCTACTACTTCCTCTGCGAAAACGACGAGGAGCGCTTAACCCCGAAAACCGACGCCCTCGCTACGGCCAACGCAACCGACCCGGCTACAACCATAAAAGATATGGCCTTCCACGAACTCGAGGAGACCTCTCCGGGCAACGCCGGATATCAGCTGGTTGGCGAAAACTTCAAGTATACCACCTCTCAGAACTTCAAGATTGAGATGCCCGGTATCGACACGTCTAAGCCGGTCAGGATGGAGGCCTCATTCGTAGCCAAAACCGCCTCTGCGCAGTCGATTATCACCTACTCCGTCAACGGCACCGCCCTCGCCACCAGCTCCAACGACAAGATTCTCCCCTCTACCGACTCGGAAATCCACGCCCTTGAAGGCTTGTCGCACAAAGAATTCACCGCTACATCCTCATCGGTCACCATCGGTGTAAAATACAGTTGCTCGGGAAATGTTTCCATGGCCAACCTCAACTATATTGCCCTAACCTATAGCAAGCAGTTCAACCTCAACCTGGGCAACCTGCTCTTCTATGCCGATAACTGCAGCGACGGCTTCACCATCGACGGCTGCGATGCTGATACGCGCGTCTGGGACATCACTACCCCTACAGCTTCCACCGCGATGACCCTCTCTACGCCTCAAAACGGCAAATCTAACTGGAGCCTTCAGCGCTCCGGTGTACGCCGCTTTGCCGCATGGAAACCATCCTCATCGTTTCTCCAACCAACATTCGTTGGGGAGGTTGCTAACCAAAACCTCCACGCTATGGCCCCTACGGAGATGGTAATCTTTACCGTTCCCCAATGGAAAGACCAAGCCGAACGCTTGGCCAACTTCCATCGCAACCAGGCCAACGACTCGCTGACGGTAACCGTGCTGACACCCCAACAAATTTACAACGAATTCTCATCGGGCGTACCCGACGTACAAGCATTCCGCAAACTGCTAAAGATGCTCTACGACCGGCAGCTCAACTCCGATATGCCTCTGCGCTACGCGCTGTTTATGAGCCGCCCTATCGCAGATATCCGCCAGATTACTACCAGCGTGCAAGCCCTGGGCTATCCATTCCTCCCGGCATGGTTCACCGATAGCGGTCTGAAAGATATCGAATCATATTCTACCGACGACATGTTTGGCTTCCTGGAAGACTATTCCGGCACCTCCACATCCTCCGATAAATTATGTATCGCCGTCGGACGTATCCCGGTAATTTCTACGTCAGATGCCAAATCTGCTGTTGACAAAATCGAAAGCTACTATAGCAAGATGCCCGCCAGCAACTGGCGCAACAACATTCTGGTTAGCGCCGACGACGACGACTCATCGGTCCACCTCAACCATGCCGAATGGTTCTGCAACTATATCAACCAAAGCAACGGCGGCTCGGAAGGGTTCATCAAGAAGCTCTACATCGACCAGTATGAACGTACGTCAAACATCTGCGAAGAAGCTCGCTCCGTATTCTACCGCTACCTCGACGAAGGCGCCCTCCTCTGGTTCTACACCGGCCACGCCAACCCCTCCTCTCTGACCGCCGAAAACCTCGTTACATATTCCGACCTCAACAGTATGTATCTGCGCCGATGGCCTATGGTCTACGCCGCTACTTGCAACTTCCTGCGTTGGGACGACATGGACCTCTCCGGCGCGGAAATCCTCTACAAGAACCCCAACGGAGGCGTTATTGCCGCTATTTCGGCTACGCGTGCGGTATATATCGGCAACAACGGCAACCTCTCGGCATCCTTCGGACGCCACTTCCTCGAGCGCGACGAGAACGGCCAGTTCATGACCATCGGCGAAATCTACCGCCGTACGAAGAACGACTACCGCAACGAAACCTCCGATAAAAAGCCCCAAATTGCCGATTCCAACAAGCTACGCTACGTACTGATGGGCGACCCGGCCATGCGCCTGGTTATGCCGTCGTCGAAAGTTGTTGTTGACCGAATAGCTGATGTTGCCCTGCCGGTAGCCGACAATGAAGAACCGCCCTGCTTGATGGCCCGTCAGCAAACTACGATTGAAGGCCAAATACAGAACCCCGACGGCACGCTAATCGCTGATTTTAATGGCGACATCATGGCTACGGTCTACGATGCCGAAGAGACCTATACAACCCTCGGCGCCGGCGAGTCCGGTACGCAAGTCAACTTCGACCAGCAGGGAGGCCGCCTGGCCGTTGGCAACGCTAAGGTTGAGAACGGCAAGTTCTCCATCCCTATTAACATGCCCTCGGAAGTTGCCAACAACTATCGTCCGGCAGCCGTCAGCCTTTATGCCTATGAGAGCGAAGGCCGCGATGCCGTTGGCGTAAACCGCGACTTCTACGTCTTCGGCACCGACGAAAACGCTGTTGCCGATACAATTCCGCCTACGATTAACGCCTTCTATATCAATCACCCATCGTTTATCTCAGGCGACGAGGTCAACGCCTCTCCGGTAATTTTTGCAGAAGTATCCGACAACCGCGCAATCAACCTGTCTACAGCCGGCATAGGCCATCAAATGGGCCTATATCTCGACAACGGCAACAAGACGTTTAACGACGTTGCCGACTACTTCACACCCTACACCGACGGCACCCCCGGCGGCACCATCACCTACCCGCTTGAAGACCTGGCTGTAGGCAACCACAGCATCCGCCTGCGCGTTTGGGACACCGCCCCCAACTCTGCCGAAGCATCGCTCGACTTCTACGTTGCCAAGCAGATTACCCCTACAATCTACGATGTCTATACCGACTGTAATCCGGCCTCTACCCAAGCTAACTTCTACATCTCCCACGACCGTCCGGAGCAGAACATCACGGTTACCATCGAGGTATTTGACCTTATGGGACGCCGCCTCTGGCAGTCAACGCAGGAGGGGCGCAGCGACATGTTTACATCCCTACCGATTACCTGGGACCTGACCGACTACGGCGGTCATCGCGTAAGTCGCGGTATCTATCTTTACCGCGCAACCGTCTCCGACGAAAGTTCCGGCAACAAGACTGCTACCGCAGCTCGTCGCCTTGCCGTCACCGCCGAATAGTCCGCGCGGCCTCAGACGAGATATATTAAGCCCGCCATTACTTGCCTGGAGGCAAAGTAGCGGCGGGCTATCTATTGCTTATTTGATTCGGTTGGGATGGATGCGCTATTTATAGTTCTCAGCCAATTTGCGGATGGATTCGAAAAGGCGCACATCTACGTCGGAAAGGGCCTTATGACGGCGAGCCATCATGCGCGATGCGATGTCGAGGAATTTCTCCATCGGCAGGTCGGTAAATCCGGCCGCTCCGCCTTCGCTGAACGAGGCGATGAAGTTGCGTGGGAATCCCGAGCCATAAATGCTAACGCCTACACCTACTACCGTAGCCGTATTGAACATCGTGTTGATACCGGCCTTGGAATGGTCGCCCATAATCAGGCCGCAGAATTGCAAGCCGGTCTTCAGGAAGCGATGGCTGGGATAGTTCCAGAGCTTGATTTCCGTATAGTCGTTCTTGAGGTTCGACGCTACGCAACCAGCCCCCAGGTTACACCATTCGCCAATCACAGCGTTGCCCAAAAAGCCGTCGTGGGCCTTATTGGAATAGCCCAGCATGACAACATTGTTAAGCTCGCCGCCTACCTTACACCATGGGCCCAGCGTAGTGCCGGGATAAATCTTCGACCCCATGTTGACCGTTGAGTGTTCGCCCAACGCAATCGGGCCGCGCAAGCATGAGCCTTCCATAATCTCAACGTCGCGGCCTACGTAAATGGGGCCGTGGGAGGCGTTCAGCACAACGCCCTCAACGATCGCACCGCTCTCGATATAGATGAGCTCGGGATCGCCGATAACCGTGTTGCTTCGATGGATAGGTTGCCCCTCGCGGTTACGGGTAAGGAATTCAAAGTCCTCCTCAATTTTGCGGGAATTAAGCAGGAAAATATCGTAAAGGAAGTCGATTGTATCGACCTTCGATTCATAACGTTTCTCCGTTACTTCGGCTGCAGGGCCTGAGCAGGCAGCTACCAAAATTTCCTCCCCCTGGGAGTTCTTGGCAAACAGAAGTTCGCCCTGCTTGAGATTACCAACCTCCTTAGCCAGCTGCTCCTCCGGCACGACATTGCCTGTAATAACGATGTCGCCGGCAGCGATTTCCGGACATGGGAACTTCTCGCTGAGGTATTCCTCAGTTTGATAATAATACTTTCCCGGAAGATACATCTTCCATTTATCCTTAATCGTATTTATACCGACGATAATGTCTGAAACCGGACGCGTATAGGTCAACGGCAGCAAATTATCGTGAACCTCTTTTGGATCTTGGAGTATTATTTTTCTCATATGTAAGTTATTTAAGGTAAGGGTAGTTTCTAATTCCCAACAAAAATATTACTTTTGCAACGAAAAACCAAATTTTATGCCGATGAATTATTTAAAAACCTCCATTGACGGTGTGTATATCATTGAACCTAAGCGCTTTGGCGACAATCGCGGATATTTCATGGAATCATTTAAACTTGATGAATTCCGCACGAATGTCGATCCGAACATAGAGTTTGTTCAAGCGAATGAATCGATGTCGACCAAAGGGGTTCTTCGCGGATTACACTTCCAAAAAGGAGAGTTTTCGCAAGCAAAACTCGTAAGGGTTTCGCAAGGCACGGTAATCGACGTTGCCGTTGATATCCGCAAGGGATCGCCTACCTTCGGCCAGCACGTTGCCGTTGAGCTTTCGGCCGAGAATGCCCGCCAGCTCTTTATCCCGCGCCATTTTGCCCACGGATTCATCGTCATCTCGGATACTGCTCAGTTTCAGTATATGGTAGACAATGTCTACGCCCCACAGTCGGAGGCTACGCTGCGCTTCGACGACCCGGAAGTTGGAATTCAGTGGCCACTGCCGGCCTCCGAACTGAACCTCTCGGAGAAGGATTTGCGCGGAATGTCGCTGGCCGAGCTGCGCGAGCAACTAATAGACCGGTAACCTAAATTCAACTATCATGCACAACGAGGATAATAACCGCCCTATCTCCCGGCAACTGCAAGCCGATGAAATCACGCTATTGGAGCAGCAAGGATGCCACGCCGTCCGATGGCAAGACGTCATGGTCCGCGAGCCGTTTGCCCCAACCGGCTATCGCAACGTTGATTTTATCGGCAAAGTTGATCTATGGCCCGGCTCGGAAATCAGCAACGCGGTGATAAACAACTGCGAGGTCGGAGCGAATGTCGCTATTAATAATGTAACGGGCGAACTCAGAAACCTGGTTATTGAGAACGGCGTGCGCATCAAAGCCGTTTACGCCATAAGCTGCTCCGGAGAATCGTGCTTCGGCAACGACGTTAAGGTTAACGTCATCAGCGAAACCGGCGGACGCGAGGTTAATATCCATACGAAGCTGTCGGCCTCCGCAGCCTATATGCAAGCATTCTATCGCCATAACCTCTCCCTAAGCAAACGCCTCAGCGAAATGGCGGTTAAGGAAGCTAACGGCAATCGCTCCGATAAGGCGCGAATCGCTATGGGATCGGAGATTACCAACTGTGGCGAGCTACGCAACGTTCAGGTTCTTGGCAAATCAACGATTTCCGGCGCCTCACGCCTCGTCAACGGTACCGTACGCAACGCCTTTGTCGGCGCCGACGTTATTGCCGAAGACTTTATTATCCTCGACGATGCCTGCGTTGACTCGGCAGCGCGCCTGCACGGAACCTTCGTTGGGCAGGCTGCAACCGTCAGCAACGGTTTTACCGCACATGATTCACTAATCTTTGCCAACTCTACCCTGGAGAATGGCGAATCGGCAGCAGCCTTCGCCGGCCCGTTCTCTACCTCGATGCATAAATCAACGTTGCTCATTGGCGGATTATTCTTGTTCTTCAATGCCGGTTCTGCAACGAACCAGAGCAACCATATGTATAAGCTCGGCCCGATGCACCAAGGCACGCTGGCTCGCGGATGCAAAACCGGCAGCGGTAGCTACATGCTTTGGCCGGCCGCTATCGCTGCGTTTACGGTTGTCAACGGCAAGCATTACGCCCATCCCGATACGCGCTGCTTCCCCTTCTCCCTTCTTACCAACGACAAAGCCGGAGAGTCCGTACTGATTCCGGCAGCATCATTGGCATCGGTAGGTCTGGCTCGCGACATCGAAAAATGGCCCTCACGCGACAAACGCGACCATTACAGCTACCCCAATCTCGACCAGCTCAATTTCCGCTGGCTCTCGCCCTACACCATCCAGTTTGTGGTCCGTGGCCTCAACCGCCTCCTGGCCGGCTCCTATCCAAAGCAGAGCCAACAGCAGCCCCAAAGCCCGGCCCAACCAACCGCCCCCGGTCAGCCTCAAGGCTTTTATATTCCGGAGAGCGCAGTTGAGAAAGCCATTAAGCGTTATCGCTTAATTCTCGACCTCTATCTTGGCGGCCTCTTCCGCCAAAAGATAATGCTTCTGGCCGCTACCAACCCCGAAATCAACCCCGCTCAGCTCCTCTCCCGCCTAACAACCCCGTCAACCACGGTGCCCGAGGCGGAAGCCGAGGGTTTTACCGAGCCCGCGCCCCAGCCGCCCCTCGCCGAGCAATGGGCCGACCTTGCCGGCCTGCTGGCGCCGCGCAGCGAAATCGACCGCCTCACGGCCGAAATAATCGCCAATCCCGAACTCTCATTCAGCGACCTCAACGAAGCCTTCTCCACCATCAACAAGCGTTATAGCGCCCTCGCCTGGGACTGGACCGTCAGCAACCTTCCGCAGCTCACTGCGGCCGGAATCAGCCTTGACAAGCTTACCCTCCCCCTGCTTTGCGATATCCTCCAACGCAGCGCCGACGCTGCCAACAGCCTCGAGCAGCTCTTTGTTGCCGACGCTACCAAAGAGTTTGACCCCATGCGCGCCTCACTAAGCTTCGGCATCGACGCCATCAATCCCCAAGAACTTCTCGACGATTTCGCCTCTACGCGCGGTTCGCTGCAGGGGCAGCGCTTCCTGGCCAAGCTCCATGTCCGCGTACAAAATTTTACCGCCTCCATCGGCTCAATAATTCTGCTATTAGGCCGAGAGAACCAATAAAACCCCATCAAAATCCCCAAAAACGAAGAAAAATTCATTATTTTTGAATTTTCTTTCCAAAAAATTTGGTGGTTTCAAAAATCCGTCGTAACTTTGCACTCGCAATCGGGAAGG
>CAZEST010000068.1:0-9443 GCA_964514745.1 uncultured Alistipes sp. | reverse complement strand
CGACAAAATTATTAAAAAGCTTTAACAATTCAACAATTCTTTTGAGCAATCTTCTCTGCAAAATAGTTAAATATTGTTAATTAGCTAATTACCAGCAACTTACCACCTCTAATGAATTAAAAAAAATTCCCCCTTTCTGTAACTTTGATTTGTTAATTATTTAAACTTTTGGTAATTTTGCCTGTCGAATCTACTACGGAGCAGTTATTTTCCCAAAATCAATTACTCAAAGCTCCTTGATTCTACGCAAAAACATGAGCAAACGTCTGACTGGAATATTAGTAGCCATGGTGATTGCAATCACTTCTGCATTCGCCGCAGCCCCCGGCTGGGAGGAGATCAACTCCCCGCGCCCGGAGGTTGTGCAGCAATTCGACCCTGAGTCGTCGACCGACGCCGTAGTGGTCGACGGCTACATCTACGTCTGGTCGCAGCGCCCGGTCAACGTAAAGCTCGTCTCGATTCTTGGCCAGCAAATCCGCCAGGACGCCGTTCCCGCCGGGCTCCACCGCATCCGCCTCAATACGCGCGGCATCTACATCCTCCGCGCCGGCTCCCTCACTAAGCGCATTACCCTCTAACGCCCCCTTTTTCACCCCCCTATAAGAAACCAGCCCCCTAAAGGCCATAATCGGCTTTTAGGGGGCGAATTAGTTAACCCTCGGCTTCCGCCTCGGGCACCGTGGTTAACGGCGTTAAACGGGGGCGTTAGAAGAGGGTGAGCTGCCGGGGAGGGAGGAGGCGGAAGGTTAGGCGGTGATGGGGGGTGACGCCGTGGGCGGCGATGGCTTCGCGATGGTCGGGGGTTGGATAGCCCTTGTTGACGGCCCAGTTGTACTGGGGGTAGTCGAGGCTCAGGTTGCGCATGATTTCATCGCGGTGGGTCTTAGCCAGGATGGAGGCGGCTGCGATGTTGCCAAAACGCCCGTCGCCCTTCACGAATGTCTTGAAAGGAATCTCGCCATAGGGGTAGAACTTATTTCCATCCACAATAATGCTCGTAGGACGCATTTTAAGCGCGTCTAACGCACGGTGCATGGCCGTAATGGATGCTCGTAGGATATTCATCTCATCGATCTCCTGAGGCGAGCAAATGCCTACGGCCCAGGCCAGGGCTTCCTGCTCGATAATCTGACGCAGAGCCTCGCGATGCGCCTCCGTAACCTGCTTGGAATCGTTGAGCCAGGGATGATGGAAATCGGCCGGCAGGATTACCGCCGCAGCCACAACCGGTCCGGCCAGGCATCCGCGCCCGGCCTCATCGCAACCGGCTTCCAAGCCTCCCGTTTGATAGCTATTCGGCAACATATTCTTTGTTACAGGGATTTGCGGAAGGCAAAGCGGCGCTTGTGCTGGCGCGTTTCGAAGTATTCCCACTGGCTACGCACCTTGTCGTTGCCGGCCAACTCGGGGTTGGTTTCGGCATACTTGAAGCCTGCCTTGTTATAATTGGGAATCAAGTCGGTAAAGAGCAGTGCGTTTACCCCCTTATTCTGATATTCGGGCTTAACAGCAATGAGCAGCAGGTCGACTGTATCGGTCTTGCCGCGCAGAGCCTGCATTAGATGCCACCATCCGGTAGGGAACAACTGCCCCTGCGACTTCTGCAGCGCCTTCGAGAAGGACTGAATCGAAATACCAACGGCAACCAACTTATCTGCTTGGTCAACCACTACGGTTACGAAATCCAGGTTCAGTATGCCCAGATACATGTCGATATAGTATTCAATCTGGCGCGGAGTCAACGGCGAATAGCCAAACAGACCATCGTAAGCCTCATTGATAAGGTCGAACAGCGGACGGCCATATTGCTCCTTAAGCTTCTTGCGATTGGTAAATTTAAGCACCTTCAAGCCATTTCTACTCTTAACGATTTCCGCGATGCGTGCGTGTTTGTCGGGAATAGCTTTCGGGATTTTGATTGACATCTCAACCCATTCGGCCTCGCGCTTGAAGCCCATACGCTCCATATGGACGGGATAGTAGGGATAGTTATAGATGGTTGCCATAGTGCCTACCTCTTCGTAGCCTTCAACCAGCATACCCTCATGGTCCATATCGGTGAAACCCATCGGGCCGAGCATTGAGTTCATTCCCTTCTTGCGGCCCCATTGAGCACACGCTTCGAACAAGGCATCGCAAACCTCGGCATCGTCGATAAAGTCAACGAAGCCAAAGCGCAGCGTCTGCTCGTTGGTTCGCTTATTAACGGCCGTATTGATTATACCGGCTATACGGCCTACGGGCTTACCATCGCGATAAGCCATAAAGCACTGACATTCACAGAAATCAAAAGCCGGATTTACCGACGGCGACAGCGTATTGACATCGTCGGTAATCAATGGGGGCACGAAATAAGGGTTGCCCTTGTAGAGGTCAATGCTGAATTGTGTAAAGCTCCTTAATTGTTTTTTAGTATGTTCTATGGGGCGAACTTCAACGCTCATTGTTTAGAGATAACTTGTTTATAATTTGGTTTCGTTAAAGAGAGGGGGCAGCCCAACAGAGCCAGCCCAGGATTATGGTCATAAGAGAGAGGAATACGATAATCGTAATATACAACCGCATATTAGAATCGCCGGCAAGGGCCATTTTCAGGTCCTGGATATCGCGGTAGCGATGGCGAGGATCATTGTTCAGGCAGCGTTCGGCAACGCGACGATATCGTTGGTTATGGCTATCCATAGCATCCAGCACCTGCTGCAATACCAATCCATAGTTGTAGATATCTTCCGAAGCGTCCGTTGGGGTTAGATGCTCGCGCTGGTCAAAGCCAACATTGATGAGCTTCAGGTTGCGGATATTTTCGGTGAAGATAATCGTCTCCGGCTTAATCGGGTCATGGACGATATGGTTCTTCTGGATGTAAGCGATAGCCTCCGGGAGCTGCAGCAGAATCTTCTCCAAGATGTTCTGGTTAACCTCGCCTTTGTCGATAAGTTTACGAAGCGAATCGCCGTAAACGTCGTCGGTAATGATACACATTCCCAGCCCCGGCACCTCCTCGAAGTCATTAATCATAACGATATTCGGGTGGCAAAGGTTGTAACGGACATCAAATTCCTTCTCAATCAGCATGCTGATGCGAGGATTCTCGCGCAGCTCCGGCTTGAGGGTCTTAAGCATAACCCACTTGCCATACTTCTTGGCGGTATAAACATCGTAGAACTCCTCGTCCCATTCGGGGAGGTGCTCAATTTCGGTCCATTTTTCTATCTTATTTTCAGCCATAGGGAGGGAAAGAGTAAAGATGGTGATTTTTATTTGGGATGAGACGAGAGGAATCGCTCTTCGAGAGTATTGTCGAAATAGAGGATATGCTCGCGGATATTGCCGGGGAAAGTAAACTTGATAGCCTCAACATTGTTGCCTACGCGGTCTGTACCGATGGTCTTGCCAATGCCGATAACGTTGCTCAAGATGCGCTTGCGGTCGGCATCGCAGATTACGTAGAACGGCGAATAAGCCATCGTGCCGCGGCCGCTCTCTAGGATAGCCGTAGCGATCTGGTCGCAGCGGATAGAGAGTTGCAATGCATTAGCGCCGGGGTTCTCGCCGTAGCCCTGCTGGTAAGCCGAGTAGCCCATAATCAGCAAGTCGAGCGATACGGGATTCAGCTCTAAGGCCGGGCCTATCAGTTTTACAACTTCATCGAAATCCTTGCGCTCATAGGCGGCATGGATTTCGGGGAATGTGTCGCGTGGTTCATAGGAGGGGGTGAAGGCAAAGCCGAAATATACGGTCGACATTTCGTCGTTAGTCAGCGTAGTGTCGGCTGCAACAAAACGGTCAAGCAGTTCTCGGTAATGCGAAGGATTCATCGTTACATCAACTTCGATTTCACGATAATCAACAGCCTGAGAGCTAAACGCTACTGCGGTTGCCAGAATTAAAGAAAACAGGATAAGGGTTTTACGCATTGCTTTGATTTTCAGTTATAATGCTCATTTTTTCAGACGGGCAAAAGCGAGATTTGTCGCTACTTGCCCTGAGCGATTGAAAGTATCTTTTTCGGAAGATCCGTATTATCATTCACACCGGAGAAACGCTCCGCACCAACTCCGACAGCAAATACCGGCACGGCCGCCCCGGTATGCTTGGTAGTTGTGAAGCCTAATCCGGCCTTATCATTCAGCAGATTGAACACACGAGCCGTAAAGCCGTCGAACGTAGCATAGAGCGTCTTCTGGTCGGGGGCCGAGTTGCGCCCGGCGAGCATATCGTTGAACATCTTCTGCAATTCTTCGGTCTCCTGCTCGGTTAGCTTAACGGCGCTCCAGAAGCCCAGGTTCTCGCGAAGATATTCCTCCATATCCTCCCAGGTATAAGCTCGGCGGTTGCGCGCCATGCTCTTCAGATGGTCGCCAAACTGCTCCTTAGATACCTTCTGCAGGGCAGCTACGCGAGGATATACGTTATAGCCCGTAAAGTCGTCGCCGATAGACATGCCTCCGGTTTCGTGGTCGGCGGTAACAACAATCAGCGTTTCGTCGGGGTGCTGGAGATAGAAGTCGTAAACAAGCTTGATAGCTTGGTCGAAGTTGATAACCTCGCGCAGAATCGTGCCGCCATCGTTAGCGTGGCCGGCATGGTCGATATTTCCGCCTTCAATCATCATGAAGAAGCGGTCAGGCGTTACGCGCATCATATGCTTCAGTCCGGCCTCGGTCATCATCGGCAGCGTCAGGGCCCCGGCTACGGAGTCGATTGTATAGCCAACGTTCCAGGTCTTAACGGTGTCGGTGCTGAGCACCAACAGGCGGTCGGCCTTCGTCTGCAAGCCTTCCGGCCCGTAAGCAACGGTTACCCCTTTCTGAGCGAAATAATCCAGCAGGTCTGTACGCTTGCCCTGCTTATCGCGAGCCGCTCCGAGGCCGGCACCGGCAGCAAACTGATAGCCCGATTCGGCCAGCTGGCGGCCTACGGTCATATATTCCCTGCGGTTAGGCACATGGGCATAGAATGCACCGGGGGTGGCATCGTCGATGGCTACAGTGGTAATCAAGCCTACGCCCCATCCGCTGTCAAACAGCGTCTTGGCGATAGAGGTAACGGCTACGGTGTCGGCATTCATGCCGAGCATGCCGTTGCGCGTCTTTGACCCGGTTGAGAGGGCGGTTCCGGCCGCTGCCGAGTCGGTAACATCGGTAGAAGCGGAATGAGTGCGCGCCATGGTTGCAATCGGGAAGGACAGCATCGTAAGGGGTTCGCTATTACCGAGCACCTCGTTGCTATATATCTGGGAATTAACAACATGATTAAACCCCATGCCGTCTCCAATCATGTAGAAGACATACTTCGGGGCTTTAGATTCGCTACCGGTTGCAGCAACCGGTTCACTATGAGCTACTGTCGCTGAAACGGCAACAAAAAGAAGTGAGGTTAAGGTTTCTTTTAAGGTCATAGCCTTTATGATTTTGTTGTTAATAATTCATTTATCTGAAGCAGGCGGTCCATAATTCGGCGATCGTTGGCCAGTCGGGGCACCTTTCGTTGGCCTCCCAACTTGCCGGTCTCGCCCAGCCATTGGTTAAACACTCCCGGCCGGGCCTCAATAACCTCCAACGGGTCAAGGAAAATGCCGCCGGAGCGCTTAGCCTGATAATCGGAGTTCTCCTTCTGAAGTTCCCCGTCGAGGATGCGGCCGAACTCCGCTACGGAGCAATCCGGTTTCCGCGAGAACTCAATGAGCCACTGATGACGGCCGCGTGTATGGTCGCCTGCATATACCGGTGCTGCCGTATAATCGGCAATTTCGCCGCCGGTAAGCTTCAACGTAGAGGCAACGGCAGCCTCTGCGTTATGCACCATCAGTTCCTCGCCAAAGGCGTTTATGAAGCATTTCGTACGGCCGGCAATCTCGATTGTCAGGGGCGACGCAGAGCATACCCTTACGGTATCGCCCAAACGATAGCGCCATAGGCCGTTGCTCGAACTGATTACCAGCTCATAGACCTTGCCGGGGATTACCTCCCAAGCAGGCACGGGCTCGGCATTATCGGCTTCTATATCTATAAACTCATAAAAGACCTCTGCGTTCATCAGCAACCCCATTTCGGGCGAATCGGGGCTCTGACTGACGGCAAAGAATCCTTCCGAGGCGTTATAGTTTTCCCAATAGCGCATCTTCGAAGGGGCGGTCAGGCGGCGATACTGCTCGCGATACGGCCCAAAGGCAATGCCTCCATGGAAAAACACCTCCAAGTTAGGCCATACCTGATGGATATTCTCAACTCCGGCCCGGGCTATAACCTCCTTCAAAACAGTCATAAACCAAGAGGGCACTCCGGATATCGATCTTACGTCGGCCCGAAGCGAAGCCTCTACCAACCGAGGCAGTTTCTCCGACCAATCGGCCATCAGTGCAACCGACTTTGACGGTATGCGCAGCAGGTTGACCAGCGGGTTAATGCGATCGATCAACGAGGCCGACAGGTCGCCAACCTTTACCCCCTTCGGCAAGTTAACCACTTCGTTGGCAAAACTGCCGCCGAGGATGAAACTCTTACCGCCAAACAGCCGGCTGTCGGGGTAATAATGGAGATACGATGCTACGGAATAGGCTGCTCCGGCATAGTGGCATCCATTGAGCGAATCGGCCGTAATCGGTATGTACTTACTCTTGCCGCCGGAGGTGCCTGACGACTGGGCATAGCGCCTACAAACACCCGGCCAAAGCACGTTGGGCTCGCCGGCAATCATCCGCTCAACCAGTGGGCGAAACGCCTCATAACCTTGCGGCTTTACCTTCTGAGAGAAAGCCCGGTAGCTATCGTCGAGGCTGATGCCTACGGAATTGGCCCACTGAGTATCTATCGCTTTAGACAACAAACTCCGCAGCGTAGCACGCTGACTGCGCTCTACGTCGGCCCTTGCGCGGTTTTCGGCTTCGAAAACCTTATTCATGAAGGGCTTGCTAAGTGAGGTAAAATCTATCACCTTCCTTCAAAGGGAATTATTGTTGTTAAGCGGATGAACGGATTCTATCAGGCTTTCTTCCTGCGAGCTGCGGAGCGAGCCGGCTTGCGGGGCTTGGAATCCTGGTCGGCAATGATAGCCTTACATTCTTCCAAACTCAGGGCTGCAGGATCAGCTACTGTCTTGGGAATCTTATAGTTAGACTTGTCGCACGCGATATAGATACCGTAGCGACCGTTAAGAATCTGGATTGAGGGGTCTTCATCGAACGTCTTGACTAAGCGGTTGGCTTCTTCGCGACGCTTTGTCTCGATCAGCTGGATAGCCTCGTCGAGAGTAATCTGGGCCGGCGACATATCCTTCGGAATCGAAACGAACTTGCCGTCAAACTTGATGTAGGGACCGAATCGACCAATAGCTACCGTAAGGTCAGCGCCCTCATATTCACCGATATGGCGAGGGAACTCAAACAAGCGCAGCGCCTCATCCAGGGTAATTGTGCTGACGCTTTGGCCCTTGAGCAGCGATGCGAACTGGGGTTTCTCCTCCCCTTCGCCGTCGCCCAACTGAATCATTGGTCCGTAACGGCCGATTTTTACTGAAACTTGCTTTTTGGTTTTGGGATCCGTGCCGAGCACGCGCTCTCCAACCTTGTGCTCCAGGCGCATATTCATCGCCGATTCTACACCGGGATGGAAATCGTCGTAGAAGCTCTTAATTTCGTTGTGCCAGGGGAGCTCGCCCTCAGCAATCTTATCGAATTTTTCTTCAACCTGAGCGGTGAAGTTATAGTCGAGAATTTCGGGGAAATATTCGGTAAGGAACTCGTTTACAACCTCACCGACATCGGTAGGCACGAGTTTACCCTTTTCGGAACCAACGGTTTCGCAGCGGTTGGCCTTACTGATTTTGCCCCCCTTGAGCGTCATAACCTGATAAGAGCGCTCCGTGCCCTCTTTTTCGCCCTTCTCTACGTAGCCGCGTTGCTGGATAGTAGAAATAGTTGGAGCATAGGTTGACGGACGACCAATTCCCAGCTCTTCCATCTTCTTTACCAACGATGCCTCGGTATAGCGCGGTGGCTGCTGGGTAAAGCGCTCGGTAGCGGTCATATCCTGCAGCGACAGCATCATTCCCTGCTCAAATTTGGGGAGCAATCCTTGGTCGGAATTATCGGAATCTGCGGAGTAGTCATCGTCGTGGCTCTCCATATAGACCTTCAAGAAACCATCGAAACGGACAACCTCACCGGTAACGGTAAAGCGCGCACCCGAGCGGTTGGCGGTAATCTCTACGGTAGTCTTTTCCATCTCGGCATCGGCCATTTGGGAAGCAACAGCGCGCTTCCAAATCAGAGCATAAAGGCGCTTCTCCTGGGGCGTGCCGTCGATAGTCTGCTGGTCAACATAGGTAGGGCGGATAGCCTCGTGAGCTTCCTGAGCGCCACGCGAAGATGTATGATAATGGCGCAGATGGAAATATTCCTGGCCCATCGTTGAGGTAATCTCCTTGCGGATGGTAGTCAGAGCCAATTCGCTGAGATTCAGCGAGTCGGTACGCATATACGTAATGTGGCCGGCTTCGTAGAGCTTCTGCGCAATCATCATTGTCTGCGAAACGGTAAAGCCGAGTTTGCGAGCAGCTTCCTGCTGAAGGGTAGAGGTTGTGAATGGGGGAGCCGGCGACTTCTTTACGGGGTGAACGTTTACGCCGGTAACCTTGAAGCTATCGTTGGCAGCTTGCTGAAGCAGCTTTTCTGCATCGGCCGAACTACCGATACGGTTTGATAGTACGCCGGTTACATTCTCGCCTGTAGGCAACACGAAACGGCCTGCCACGCGGAAATATTCTTCCGGAGTAAACTGCTTGATTTCGTTTTCGCGCTCCATAATCAGGCGCACGGCTACCGACTGCACTCGCCCGGCCGACAGAGCCGGCTTGATTTTCTTCCAGAGCACGGGCGACAGCTCGAAACCTACGATTCTATCCAGCACGCGACGAGCCTGCTGAGCGTCGACCAGGTTCAGGTCGATATCGCGCGGATGCTCGATAGCGTTGAGAATTGCGTTCTTGGTTATCTCATGGAAAACAATGCGGCGGGTATGCTCCGGCTTGAGTTTCAGCACCTCATACAGATGCCAGGCAATAGCCTCTCCCTCGCGGTCCTCATCGGATGCGAGCCATACGGTCTCCGCCTCCTTAGCATACTTTTTCAGCTCGGCTACGAGCGCCTTCTTGTCCTCCGGAATCTCATAAATCGGTTCAAAGCTCTTTTCAACATCGATGCTGAAGTTCTTCTTCTTTAGGTCGCGGATATGGCCGTAACTCGACATCACCTTGAAATCCGCTCCAAGGAACTTGCCAATGGTCTTCGCCTTTGCGGGAGACTCTACAATTACCAGATTCTTCAACATAATATCTTAATTAAAGGGGCTTCTGATTATATTAATGTACCCGCACGATTTATCGGCGGGATAAAATGCGGGGGCAAAATTACAAAAACAATATTGAAAATCAGCCCCTCT
>CAZEST010000067.1:0-9584 GCA_964514745.1 uncultured Alistipes sp. | reverse complement strand
CACCTTATGCCAACGCTATAAAATATATAAATTTGGTAAATTATCGCCAGTAAAACAATGATTGATAATGGACGTCTTTTCACGAAAGGAATCACCCAATCCAACGCAGTCTTTTTCATAATGAATTCTACTATAATCTCATTTAACCCAGGTCTCTACTGAGGAAGGTACTCACTCCCTATATACCTTATTTTAAACCTATTGCACACTAATGCAATCAAAATCATCAACAGCGGCACAGATGGCTGGAATAGGCGCGGCCAGTTTTCCAACGCACCAACCATATTAACCATCACATTCCCCACACACAACAACCATATCAAAGCAACAATCAGCATTACTTGCCGACGCCTGTACACCCTGTATAGCGATAGCCCACTAACCACGAAGAAAATATAAATTGTCCGAAAATCAATCCCATAACAACCGCTATCAGCATAGGCCGATGACTGCACATTAACATAAAAGAATTTGACATACATCAACCGATCCTTCTGCTGCATTAGCTTCAATTCGTCATACAACTCCTTCATCGGTATGCCATACATGCTTGAACCTCGAAAAATAGAGTCCCAGTCCCATTTTATTTTCTTATCAGGGTCTCCCAAACGCTCTAGAATCAATGGGTTGGTTACCTTCTCCGGCGAGAACTTGCCTATTTGATCGGCATTAAAACAAGTATTTATAACGCTGACCGTAGACGGTGTGAACATACCCGTTTTCGACTCAATCACCTTACAATAGCCAAACAACGCGCCGACTAACACTACAACGACAAACGTCAGTTGCGCTACCTTTCTATATTCTTTCCTTACAATAAGAGCGACTATAATTATACTCAGCACCACCAGCACATAGACAAACGCCGGACGCAAAAACATCAAAAACGCCTCGCACAGGAACAATCCAAGAATATCAACCAGCCTACCACGCCTTATCCACTGAACAAAACACCCAGCTAAAAAGACACAAAAACTTGTCGCCAAAGATTCGGTCATTATCGCCAAATTGAAATGTCCGCACATAGGATTTACCGCATAGGCAAACGTTACAATCATAACAATATTCCTTGCAACGTCTAAACGTTTGAGCGTCCAATACAAGCTCGCCACGCTCAGATAAAAGACTATAATCTGAACTATCACCACCAACAACAGCCCATCTATATACGGCATCAACTGCCGACAAAGACCCAGCAACATCGGATAGCACGGTGTCCTAAACACATCAATTTCTCCACGCATCCATACATCAGCTGCATCCTGATATGTCGCACTATCCAAATATAGTATGATGGTATGCACTACTTTACATTGATGCAGAAAGAACAACAATGCTACCAGAATAATCACCGCCAGCGGATGCCTCCTAGCGTATGCAATAGCTTGCTTAACCAGACGTTTTAGATTTTCCATTACTGTAATGGTTTGGTAAAAAGAATTAATTCCACTACAATCTCCTTCAACCCAGGTCTCTACTGAGCAAGGCGCTCACGCCCTATATACTTTATACTTATCTTAAACCTATTGCACACTAATGCAATCAATAGAAGCACAAGGGGCACCGAAGGCAAGAATAGTCGCGACCAGGCAGCATTTGAGCCCAATAAATCAACAAAAATATTTCCCACGCACATAAGCCACAAGAACATAGTAATCACTGAATTTCTTCTTCCTCGCATTACATTGTACACGAAATAGCCACACACACTCATCAAAAATAAATAAATCAGTCCAAAATCAAGATGAGAACCATAATACCACGTATTATGATTTTCAACAGACTCCAGCGTGTTTACAACAAAAAACTTCAGCACAACTAATTTATCTTTACGTTTCATATTAGAAAACTCATCGGCCACCCGCTTCAACGGCAAATCATCAATATAAGGTCCAGACCCACGGCCATATTTCTGTTCAGCCTCTATAGCTCTTTGTTTAATTAACGTATCCGTAATATTCTCAGGCCTAAGCTTTCCAATCTTCTCGGCATTGCCATAGTCATTATAAATACTAACTATAGATGGAGTAAAAACTCCCGTCTTGGCTTCAATTTTTTTACAATAAAGGAACAACAATCCTATACAAACGCACACAATTGATGTAAGCTGTAGACACTTTTTATATTCTGTACGAAGTAATAGAACTACAACTATAATCGACATGGCTACCAGCATATACGCAAACGACGGACGCAAAAACATCAAAAATAACGTACAACCTGCAATTCCACAAAATTCACGCCGGCCTCCACCATATATCCACCTTACCAAATACGAGACTAAAAAGATACTGAAACTAATTGCAAACGACTCTGTCAGAACTGCAATCTGCGACCCCAAAACCATTGGATTCACAGCAAAAATCAAAGTTACAACGCCCGCAATATTTCTTGCAATACCTAACAGTAATATGGTCTGATACAAAGTATATATACTCCAATAGAACACAACAATCTGCACAAAAATAAGCAAGCCATAACTACCCGGTGAGGTCAGCTTTTGACAGATAGCAATTATCATGGGATAGCTTGGCGTTCTTAACTCATCAATATGTCCATGCGACAGCAAGTCAGCAGCATATTGATACGATCGTTCATCATAATTTACAATATATCCGTACAATGTGTACACGATAAACAAGCAAATGAGCGATACAAGCGTTATAGCTATCAGCGGATGCTGCTTGGCGAAGGCAAAGGATGACTTTACGATGTCTTTAATTTTTCTCATTGAAGTATCATGAAAATTGTGATGCTGAGGCTATTTCTTTGACTCGTGATAGGCGGTTTCGGTGTTGACCGACCAGATGGGGCGCTTGTCGGTTGAGCCGCAATGGATGGCATTAACGGCTTCGATGGCGGTCAGCATAGAATGGTCCATATTATTGTAGCGATGCTGACCGTTTCGGCCAATGCAGAACAGATTTTCGATAGAATCGAGATACTGCTTTACCTTATCCAGCTCATAATAAGAACCAAAATAGGCCGGGTATGCCTTTTTAACCTTGATGCGCACGGCATCCTCAACATCCTCTTTATTAACAATCCCGATATGAGCCAATTCGTCAACGGCCATAGCGATAAAGTCGGCATCGGTCATCTCCCAAAGGTTATCGCCCTCTGAGCAAAAATATTCCAGGCCTATCCAGACCTTATTCTCAAAGTCCTTTACCATATATGGCGACCAGTTATTGAACACCTGAAGACGTCCAATCTTAACATCGCGTTCCTGGATGTAAATCCATGTATCCGGCACACGGTTCTTAATTGTGTTTATCTTAGTTGTATTCTTAATCTTCAGCCGATCAACGAGCAATCCTACCGTAATAAAATCGCGATATGGCAGCTGCGCTGCTATTCGCTTCACATCCTCCGGCACTTCTACGCCTCGGATAGCGGCTACCAACTCCTTCAACGGCATCGATGACAAGAAATAGTCGCACGGCATCGACGTTTCGTTGCCGTCAGCCGAGCGCATGCTAACCGAACGGACCTTATTCTGCTCAACATTGATGCCGACAATCTCTTGGTTCATGCGAATTTCGCCTCCGGCAGATTTCACATCGTCGGCCACAGCCTCCCAGAGCTGCCCGGGGCCATATTTCGGATATACAAACGACTCGATCAGCGATGTCTCAACCTCGCTGTCGTCGCCCTTCTTCTTAAAGCGCTTGGCTATCATATCCTTCACTATCGCAAACACCGACAGACCTTTAACGCGCTGCGCGCCCCAGTCGGCTCCAAGCTTCGACGGGTGTACGCCCCAAACCTTCTCGGTATAGTCCTCAAAGAACATCGAATAGAGCGGACGGCCAAAACGATTGATATAGAAATTCTCCAGCGACGTTTCAGGTAGCTTGTGGACTTGAGCCCACAGATAACCTGCGCCCGCCTTAACCGTGCGCCATAGGCCCATGTTGGCAAACGTCTGCCATTTAAGCGAAATTGGATAGTCAAAAAACTTTCGAAGATAGAATATACGCGACACGCGATTACGCGTCAGCATAACGCGGTCGTCGGTCTGCGGATCCGGCCCGTCAACGGCGCACCGGAGCGTACGCTGCAGCATCAAGTCATCCACAGCCGGTGCGCCCTGTAGCGGCATAATTTCTTGCCACCACTGCATTACTCGCTGATCCTTGCTGAAGAATCTATGGCCACCGATGTCAATGCGATTTCCCTTATAGTTAACCGTCTTAGATATTCCGCCGATTTCTCCCGACTTCTCAAACACAATCGGACTAACATCTCCTCGACGCAAGAGCTCCATGGCTGCCGTCAATCCGGCAGGCCCAGCTCCGGCTATTATAGCTCTTTTCCCTTTGTCTCTCTGCAGAATTTTCATGAATTGGTTTATTATTGGCGTAATAATGCGATACTTTACAAAGTTAACCCTTTTTCAGAAAATCTCCAAAGTCCATAAACAGATTTTTTCGTAACTTTGTAGGATATTTTACGTTACGCTCGAGTAACTAACATTGTAGGAATTAAGATTGTAGAAATTAATTTAGGTTGAAAAGACAAATTTTTGGCATACCAAACCTGCCCTCGTTAGGGATTTCCGTCATACCCCTGATTGTACTATTAGTAGCCCTCCCCGGCATTATTATTGCCAAGGGAGCTGATGCCGTTGCCGATTTCGGCCCGTGGATTCTGCTGTTTTGCGGAGCATTAGCGGTTACTTTGGCCGTCATCGGCCGAACAGCTACCAAACGCGGACTGCGGTTAGGCCTGTTTCGCAGCGCCGTTCAGATTCTGCCGGCCATACCTATTCTGGTATGCATCGCAATGATAGCAACTACCTGGATGGCCTCAGGCGTAGTTCCCACTCTAATATATTACGGCCTCGAAATCCTCTCGCCACGGCTCTTCTTAATGCTGGCGTGCGCCGTATGCGCCGGTATTTCTATCCTGACGGGCAGTTCGTGGACTACGTTGGCAACCATCGGCGTAGCCTTCATGGGCATCGGTGAGGTTATGGGCTACTCTGCCCCGTGGATTGCCGGCGCAATTATTTCCGGTGCATACTTCGGCGACAAAGTCTCCCCGCTGAGCGACACTACCGTTGTTGCATCCTCGGCAGCCGGCGTCGACATCTTCCACCACATTCGCTACCTAATGGTCACTACCATTCCATCCATACTCATCGCTCTGCTGGTATACCTGCTCGTTGGTTTGCTCGGCGACCACTCGCCTGCAGCCTCCAACTACGCAACCATCACCAACGCTATCCAATCCAGCTTCAACGTTACCCCCTGGGTACTGCTGATTCCGGCCATCACGGTAGCAATGATTATTATGCGCATACATACGCTTATCGTGCTTTTTCTCGGCGGAATGCTTGGCGCTGTAGGCATCTTTATCTTTCAGCCCCAACTCGGCATGAGCTTTACCAACGTAGCCTCATCGCTCTGGAGTGGCATCCAATTTGCTACCGGCGATGCTGCGCTCGATGAGCTGACAGCTACCGGCGGCATCCTCGGCATGGGGTCAACTATCTTCCTGGTATTCTGCGCTATGCTCTTCGGCTCCGCAATGATAGGCACGGGGATGTTAACGCGCATTACAGCGGCCTTCACCGCATCCCTGCGCAAACGTACATCTATAGTATCCGCAACCGTATGCTCCGGACTTGCAATGAACTGCCTGACGGCCGACCAATATCTATCGCTGATTATTACCGGAAACATGTATCGCGCACTCTATCGTCGCTTCGGCCTGGAAGCACGCTTGCTAAGTCGAGCTATGGAAGATTCTGTTTCCGTTACCTCCGTACTTATCCCCTGGAACTCCTGCGGCGTTACCCAGTCAACCGTTCTCGGCGTCTCTACTCTCGCCTACTTCCCCTTCTGTATCTTCAACATTCTGTCGCCATTGATGTCGGTATTCATTGCATGGCTCGGCTACCGCATCCCGGCCACACGCCCACGCAGTCAGGACTCACTCTCGACTATTTAAGGCGCAACGCCAGCGCAGCCGCCGAATTAAGCGTAGCTGTCAACGAGCTGTTCAATACTATCGGGAATTCTACTCCGATAGATGCCGGGATAATCATATCTCCGCTTTTCAACATCGTAAAACGGCTGATTAGCGCTACGGTTTCCTCTACATGTAGATCTTCGAGTCGGACATCAACCTCCGCCTTCCGATTGCAGCCATTACAACTATATTCAGCGCTGATCTTCAGCACTGACTCATTCGCCATACCTTGCGCCGATGCGCAGCCTACCGATCCGTTATTAAACGGGAATTGCACGCCGGCAGTAACCGCTCCATCAAAGCTATCGTAAAGCGCACTCAGCGGATCAATCCCATCCAGGCGATTCTGCGCTGCAGCTTGCTGCGACGGTAGCAGCAAGCCAACCAACGAAATATTCGAGATATATCTATCGGCAAATCGCGTTGCTATAAACTTCCCCAGACGGCCGATATGGATAGCCGGCCTAACCTCTACAACCCAGTCCTGACGGGCAAAATCCGGCACGAACGCAGGGCGGTCATTTCGGTTAACCGCAGAATCAGCCACCAAGCGCGCCGGCAAACAGTTGAGCGTTGCCTCATCAGTAGATTGCAACAACTGCGTTGCTGCCGCAGGCCACGTTGTCAACGGGCGGTCAATTCTAAAGATCTTCATATTTACTTCGAAAGCATTCGGTTATACATTACTGCCAGATGAGCATATATCGACGTATTGGTTATAACCATCTCCTCCGGAGCCTGTATGCGATATGGCGTAAAGTTCCAGATAGCTTTCATCCCGGCTGCAATAATCGCATCGGCTGCATCCTGAGCATATTCTACCGGGACGGTTACAATCCCGATTTCCGCCCCCAGCTCATGAACCTTAGCCGATAGGTCGGCCACATCATATACCGGAATACCATCCTTCATCGTACCGATAATAGCGGGATTTACGTCGAATCCGGCAACGATTTGCAGGCCATAGTTAGTCAGACCGGAATCTTGGAGCAATGCTCGCCCAAGCGAACCTACGCCAATGATTACCGCCCGATGGCGTTTACGGAATCCCAAGAATTCCTCCAGCTTATGTTCCAACAGGGCTACTTCGTAGCCGATGCGAGTTTTCCCTTTTATATCGAGAAACGATAAGTCCTTAGCTATTTGCGAAGCATCGACATTGATTCCGCGGGCTATACCGGTTGAGGACACATATTCTACCCCCCTCTCCTTCAGGAGACTAACATAAGCCAGATACCACGGAAGCCTACGCAACGCCGGTTCTGGAATCATATCACGGAGTCGATCTAGCATTTTCTATACTCTTCAATTAGTCAAAAGAGGAGGATTAATTTCTTCGGTCCTCCTCCATTTATATCCATGCTACAAAGTTACAAATTTTCCGCCATTTTACCCAATTTTCTGTGCTTCCGGCGGATAGGATACTCGCCCATGATACATCGAACGCAGACGCATTATGAACGTTTCTTTTACCTTTGCGATATCTTTAAACGACAATGGCGATTCATTATGTCGACCGTCAACCACCTGCTGATCAATCAATTTATCAACCAATGCCTTAATAGCTTCCTCGGAATGGTCGGTCAGCGAGCGCGATGCTGCCTCCACCGCGTCGGCCATCATCAGCAACGAGGCCTCACGGGTTTGAGGATTCGGACCGGGATAGCTGAACGGTGCCGGATCAATCTCCTCGCCGGGATGGTTTTGCTGTTCCCTTACGTAGAAATACTTGGCTACGCCTTGACCGTGGTGCTGCAGTATCAAATCTTTGATTACGCCGGGCAATTTCGCTTTGTCGGCACGTTTTAGGCCATCGGTTACATGACTGATTATAATCCTGGCGCTCTGGGCCGGCGACAGCGCATCGTGGGGATTTATGCCATATTGGTTCTCCGTAAAGAAGGCCGGATTGTCAATCTTTCCGATATCATGATAGAGCGCTGCCGCTCTAACCAGCTGCACGTTTGCTCCGATTTTATGAGCTGCCTCCGATGCCAAGTTGCTGACGGCCATCGAATGTTGGAACGTACCCGGGCACTCTCTCGACAGGTCGCGCAGCAGGGGATTATTGATATCCGACAACTCTACCAGGGTTACTACCGAGGTCAGACCGAATACCTTCTCCATTATGAATATCAGGATATAAGCAAACGATATCAAGACGGCATTAATCGCAAAGTAGCCCAAGATGCGGCCCGACAGGGAATCGATATCCCCGGCCGACATCAACTCAACGGCTACGTAGCCTACTACGTAGGTAACGAAGGCCATCAGCGCTGAGCGCAACAGCTGGCTACGCTTCGAAAGTTCGCGTAGCGAGATGATTGCAACCGTGCCGGCTGTCACCTCTACGAAGATATATTCCAGCTGGAACGATGACAAGACGGCCGTCAACAATACCTCCAGCACGAATACGAAGAACGCCATCTTCGAATCATACAGCGCTTGGATTACGATTGGCAGCAACGCCAGCGGAACCATGTAGATACCGGAATTGAACGATTGGGCTAAAACCGCCGCAAACACGAACAGCAAAACCATCAGCAGCATTACCGGCAATAATCGCTTCCACTGCTTTAGTCCCTCATCCGTAAAGAAGAAGAAATAAACATAGAGCATTACGAAGATGCAAACCGCAAATGCTGTCTGACCTATGAGGGTATAGATTTGCCTGTTGCGGTCGATCGTACCGGTCTTTTCCAGGGCTTGCTCGTAGCTTTTCAGCACCTCATAGAGCTGCGGACTTACCCTGTCGCCACGGTCGATTATGCGCTCGCCCTTCTGGATTACGCCAACCGCTGCTACTATGGGCTGAATCAGCGTGTTGCGATACTGTTCTGTAGCCGATTTATCCTCAACGATGTTGGGCGCAAGCAGGGTTGCCAATCCGAGGCTCTGCACTTCACCGCGCTCCGAGCTATCGCTGAAAACGGAGTCGATGTAGGCGTAAGCATCGCGTTGCGACATAAATCTTTCGGTTGAATGCGTCTCGTTCACATTGTCAACGTTGAAACTAACCTCCGGCAGTCCGCCGTGGGCTATTATCCCGGCAGTCTTGGCATCTATCACGCCTCGGCTATAAATCATATCAATCGTAGCCAGGAGCTTGCGGCGCGTAGATTCGCTGAGCTTGGTGCTCCCCTTTACCGTAGCTACAACCTTCGATTTCGCACTAGATTCCCGTTGGAAAATCGGCACGAATTCGCGGTCAACACTGTCAATCATCAGTTTGACCGTAGCTGAATCGCGATATACAGGAATATCAAACGGAGCGGTCAACAGGCCGTAGCTCCACGGTCGATTCAACTCATAGTTATATTTATGCTTATTATCGCCCGGCATGAAGTAAACCACCAGCGCGGTAGCTACTACGAATATCAGGGCGAGATATACGGAATTCCTTGAGGGCTTTTTCATTACGGCAAATTTAAAGAATCTGCAAACAAACTCCAAGATTTCCGTCTAATATTTTTTAAAATATACAAAAAACTCCGGCAAAAAGGCTTATAACCTTCTTGCCGGAGCGGAATTTCCTTAACGGAGCAGAATCGACTATGCTTCTGCTTCGGGGGTTACGTTGATAAAGCGGCGACCCTCTTTGCCTT
>CAZEST010000066.1:0-9733 GCA_964514745.1 uncultured Alistipes sp. | reverse complement strand
TGCGCTACGCCAATCCGCTGATTAAGGTTACGATTGTGCCCCGTGGCAAGGCTCTTGGTGCTGCTTGGTATCTGCCGGAAGAACGCCAGATAACACCTACGCAGGCATTGTTAGACGAAATGTGTGCAACGCTGGCCGGCCGTGCTGCCGAAGAATTGTTCCTTGGACGCATCTCAACCGGTGCAGCTAACGACCTTGAGCGTGTTACCAAGCAGGCCTATGCAATGGTTGTCTACTACGGTATGAGTGAAAACCTGCCTAACATTTCCTATTACGATTCAACCGGTCAGGCCTACGGATTCTCTAAGCCATATAGCGACCAGCGTGCAATGGAGATTGATAAGGAGGTTTCGCGCATAATCAACGAGCAGTATCAACGAGCTAAGGCTATTTTGCAGAAGTATGCCGAAGGACATAACAAACTGGCTGACGTGCTTTATACTCGTGAGGTAATCTTTACGGAGGATGTAGAGAAAATCTTCGGCAAACGTCAGTGGACTTCGCGTACAGAGGAGATTCTTGCCGCTCAGCAGGCTGCCGAAAAAGCCGAAGCTGCCGAGCATAAAGACTCATCCTCCAATACATCATCTACGGATGCGCCCGCACCCCCTGCCGTGCCAACTGTTGATAGCTCGGTAACGTCAACGACTGCCGATGTGCAGGATGTTGAAGCAACTGAGGTAACCCCTCCGGCCGACATCCCACCTATTCCAAAGAAGTAATTTACCAACTCTCATAAAACAATGCCCCATGGTCGAACGAAAGACCATGGGGCGTTGTTTTTTACCAATATTGTGCACAATTAGGCTAAGGCTCTGCGATAATCAGAACGTTACATGGAGAGCGATGCGCAAGCCGGAGCGCGATGAAGCCGACTGACCATTGCGATAAGTTAAGCGCCATACGTAGTCTACGCGCAGACACTTGAATAGGTTGTCAATACCTGCCGAGAGCTCCATGTAGGGCTTGCCATGCATAGATTCGTAAGCCGACACTACCGGGAATTGATAAAGATTATCCTGCTTCAACGGATTATTCTTATCACTGAGGGCACCAAGCCAACCACGGAACGTAACAGCCTCACGCAATTTTAATTTCTTGAGGAGCGGAATATTATTGAGAAGTGCTCCATTGGCCCAATAGGTAACATCCCACGATACATAACTATCATGGACGAACTCCAACGGGTTCAGTAGGGCGAAACTTTCCGGCTGAATTGTGTAGGACAAGTTGGCATTAGGTATCAGCAACGATAGATAAGGCGACTGACTCCAGACATGGCCTCCTCGAATAATTACATCCGTAAAGCCGAAAGCCGAGAACCAGAATCGCTTTGAGAAACTCAACTCTGTTTTATTGACGGCAAATGGTGCTCCGAACATTCCTTTCGGGGCAAAGGTATGGGTCAGGATAAGAATCGGTGCATCCATATTAATAGGGATGCGTTGCGTCTTAGTTTGGAAGAATTTTTCGCCCGGAGCATAGCGCAGCTCTACCGAGAAGTAGGTTTCATTATAATGATTGGTAACTTGGCCTGACGACGTTACGAATGGCACCCACTGCGTAGCCTCCTGACGCTCGAGGTTGGCCCCGGCTTTAACCGAAAAATGATTGGCCAACTCCAAGGTATAATCTATGCGCGTCTGGCGGCGATAAGTCAGCAACTTATTTTCCATTCGCTTCAGCGCTAAGAATACATTGTCGAAATTGGTAAACAGATAATGCTGGCCAACCTGGTCTACATCGTAGTTTTCAGTGACCCTTATAGAATGAATCGGGAATTCTTGCTGATGATTCTCCTTTTTATTAAAGGAATACTCCAATTCCCCGCCATATTTCAATTTCTTATCAGTCAGACCGAAGGCGGCATACCCTTTTGCAAACCAGTGGGGCGACAAGGCAGCGGTAGTTGTACCGCCGAAACGCAAACGTACCCCCTCCAGGGAGTTGCCACTGACAAACGTATTTACCGGACCAATATCAAATTTAGAGTCCTTTCCGGTGCGGATATATCCGGTAAACATAATCTTCAGGAACTTCTCGGTATAATAGTAAGCCTTTACACCTCGCAGGCGAGTCATAAGTTGCGAGATACGGTTTTCGTTTGACGTTGGCTTTACAAGGCGTTCCTGCGTCCAAAAGTCGTCATCTCGAGCGTATACCGCCGGATCACTGAAGGTATCTCCCAATCGATCAAGCAGCTCTGCGCGGGGCGATGGCTCGAAGTTATGATTCTTATATGCCGTAGTTCGGTGGATATACAGGCCTTGAGTGCCACGTATCATTGATAGCTCTACGTTGAAGTCGTCGAGCAACTTTAATCTTGCGCCATTGTCGGCTTGTTTAAATTCCTGAATGATTTGAAGATGCTCTACGAAATTCAGATTAATCGACGGCGGCACGTTCATCCTGACTTTTCTGACAAACATCGTTGAATCCCCTTCGGCAACGTATAGCCTGCCGGTAAAGCCGAAGGAGGCCGGATTGCGCGGTGCAAAACTCAGTTCAATCATCCGCTCACCTGTGGCTGTAGTTATCGTATCGGTTAGGTAGAACTTGTAGAAGTCCGGTGCTATTCGCGATAATGGGCTGACAAACCTGTTTTGCAAAATGTTGACGTCATCCTTATAGAGGTCTACCTCGCGGAAAACGTCCTCCATAAGCATCTGCATGCTCTGAGCATCAACAATTTCATCAACGCCGGCGCTCCTCACGCCCAGAATGTAAGTCTTCTCGGCCTGTGGGTCTCGACGATAGACTACGTCAGTAACCTTTTCCTTTACCATTAATGGCAGAATCGTCTCTCCGGTAACGGCCGATGTGTCTACGTGTTCGCGTATAAAATCGAATTTACCCGGTTTATGTTGCTTGCCGTTGCCGTCAACTGAATCCGTAACGTCTACCTTATTTAATCCCAACGTAATACGCTCATATCGGCTGAAATTGTAGTATGGCTGTCGGCGCGGATCGGTAATAGAGTCGGCATCGCGGATGCGCTGCATAAAATCTACAGCCGGATTATTGCGCTTTGAGTAATGCTCTTTTTTGCGCTTAACGGTAACCTCTTCGAGCTGATGGCCAACAGGGACAAGAAAAACGCGCAACGCACTGACCGATTGATCTACCTTGGCAATCTTTTTGTCATAACCCATTGCCGAGAATTCCAGTTCCGCACGTTGGCTGTTTATAATCATAGAGGCTTGGCCGTCGTCATCGGCCAACATGCCTTGGCTGGTACCGCGTACGTAGATGGCGGTATACGGCACGGGCTCGCCCGAAACAGAATCGACCACCTCCACCAGCACTTTTCGTGCTGCTGAAAGTGGCATCAAACTCCCGGCAATGATTGCGAGCCATATCAGTATGTTGAATCTTGCTTTTTCCAACTGTAATGATTAACTTTGCAAAGTTAGTCATTATTCCCCTACCTGACAAACCGGGGTAAAAATCAACTATAAAAACAACCAAAATGGCGAAAGAAATAGAACGAAAATACCTTGTTATCAACGAAAGTTATAAAGAAATGGCTGTTAAGTCGGTAAGGATTATTCAAGGTTATATTTCGCGCCGTAAAGAGGCTACTGTAAGAGTGCGCATCAAAGGCGACTCCGCTTTCCTGACTGTAAAAGGCGTTACCGAAGGCATTTCGCGCAACGAATGGGAATACGAAATACCTGTCGACGATGCTAAGGAAATGTTGCGGACTGCTTGTGAAGGGAAGGTGATTGACAAGGTTCGCTATATCGTACCCTTTGAGGGCTTCACTTGGGAGGTTGATCAGTTCAACGGACAATTATCTCCGCTGACCATCGCCGAGGTAGAGTTGCCGTCGGCCGATACCAACCCTGTTTTGCCTGATTTTGTTGGCGAAGATGTGTCGGGCAATCCGTCCTATTATAATTCTAACCTTTAACCGCTTCATCCCTGGACAGACGTTCTGCGGTATCCTTTAATGCAGTTGCCGCTATCGCCTCCTCATGGCCCGATAGGGCAGCAAACGGAGCGAACTGAGCCGCTCGGCTTAGCATCGGCATCGGTTTATATTTGCTTGGCGGACGATGCATATTAATAATATCATCGTAGGTCTCTTGGTTAGTATCTTGGTCGTGGTTCATGCTTTGTGTCCTCCTATTTGTCGATTACGTTCTATGCCGGTTGCACCGTCGGCAAAGTTCAGTCCCTTAAGTACGGAATTCTTGCCAAACCTCTTTTTTAAAGATAAAACAGCTTCCTGCACCATTCGTTCGCGTTGCGGTTCGGGGGCGTTCACCTTTTTATTTGTCGTCTCGTCGAGGTCATGAAATAGCGTTAACTGCACAGGCATTTCTGCTGCGCTCAGCAGCTCTTCGCGAATAACGCGGTTGGCCGTGACCGTCAGTCGGCGTATCAACAGCGCCGGATTTACAATGCGGTCGAAAAGTGCCAACATAGCCTTATTCAGCTTGCGAAACGACGAAGTAGGCTGCGCAAGGTTGATAGTGCTATGCGAATGACGGGGCACCGGCCTCCCATAATGATCTGTAACGATTTCGCCATGATATTGATCGCGAATCTCCTGTCGGGTAAGGCTTTCGGCATCGTATCCTACGGATAGTACCAACTGATCCGTTACCAAGTGCTTATCCACTAAGTCTAACGACAAATTCTCTACCATTTCCTGCACTACGGCTCGTGCATGTTGACAACTGTAGCCACAGGTTAAGACCTGCCCGTTGCTGAGCGAATTTACCTCCGGGCGATAGGCCTTAACCATGTCAATCGTGCAAGGTTCATAACCCCAGGCATGATCTATAAGCAATTCAGCATTGACGCCAAACAACTGAAACAGCAAAGATTCATGGGTAAGAGACAAGCGGGCCAGCTGTCCCATCGTATAGATGCCATACATTTCCAATTTCCGGGCAATACCGCTGCCGATGCGCCAGAAATCGGTCAACGGCCTATGATTCCAGAGTTGTTGACGATAAGTCAGTTCATTCAGTTCGGCGATTCTAACGCCATCCTTGTCGGCCGGGATATGCTTCGCAACGATGTCCATCGCAATTTTGCATAGATACATATTCGTGCCGATTCCGGCCGTAGCCGTGATACCGGTTTCCTGCAGTACCTCCCGAATCATCTTCATAGCCAACTCGTGGGCTGTTATCCGATAGGTTTGCAGATATGGCGTAACATCGATAAACACTTCGTCTATCGAATAGACATGCACATCTTCCGGTGCAACATATCGCAGATAGATTTGATATATCCGCGTACTATACTCGATATACTTGGCCATGCGCGGAGGTGCTACGATATATTGTACATCCTCGCCGGTCCGTGACTTTACCTCGCGCAACTTCTGAACGACTTCAAAAAGCCTGGGGCGCCCCGGTATGCCATAACTCTTTAGCGACGGCGATACGGCCAGGCAGATTGTCTTATCTGTCCGGCTCTTATCGGCAACAACGAGGTTCGTAGTCAAGGGATTCATCCCCCGATCAACGCACTCTACCGACGCGAAAAACGACTTCAAGTCGATTGCAATATATGTCCGTGCTCCGTCTTGATTTGGCATACATTGCAAAGGTAATAAATTCTATGGGCAAAAACTAAGCCCTTCGATGTTAACAATGCATTTCAAGGTCAAGACGCCAACGCATAGATGTGATTGTCATGTAATTACATTTTATTGGGCGTTAGACTGATATATCGCATACAGTCAATGGGCATATAAATGCGAGAATTGTTTTGGCACACTCAATGAAATTCGCTATCTTTGCAAGGTAAAGCGGACACTGAAAAAACGTTTGAGTCAAAGATGAAGTTATCTGTAATTTTAAGGTTCCTGATTATCGGGCTAATATGGGCAGGAATATGCGCCATGCTCGTTGTTCGCATGGTTGCAACCAAGACCCCGATTAATCTGATGACTCTATTCCCGATCATAGCCTCGGGCATTATAGTGTTCGTTCCGCTATATAAGAAATATATAAGGAATGACAAGCAGCGAAAAAGCAACTGACAGCAGTTACCCTATATTGAGTCAAATCGATTCGCCATCTGATGTGCGAAAGCTTCAAGTTGCAGCTCTACCGGAGCTCTGCGGCGACATACGCCGTTTTCTGATCAATTCCCTCTCTAATAATCCGGGGCACTTTGCCTCAAGCATGGGAGCGGTTGAACTGACCGTGGCCCTACACTATGTATTCAACACTCCATACGACCGAATTGTTTGGGACGTTGGTCATCAGGCCTACGGACATAAGCTCTTAACCGGGCGTCGGGATGCGTTTGCAACGAACCGCATGATGGACGGCCTAAGCGGATTTCCCAATCCAGAAGAGAGCGAATACGATACGTTTATCGCCGGACATGCATCCAACTCTATTTCTGCTGCCCTGGGTATGGCAGTAGCTACGCAGCTGAAGACCGATGAGCCTCAGCGCCAGGTTGTTGCAGTTATCGGTGATGCTTCGATATCCGGAGGATTGGCCTTTGAGGGATTGAACAATGCGGCCAATACGCCCAATAATCTGTTGATCATTCTCAACGACAATAATATGTCGATCGATGCCAACGTTGGTGCGCTGCATAGCCATCTGGCTAATGTTACTACCTCCCGCGGCTATAACGACCTGCGCTACACCGTCTACAACCTGCTCAAAAAGATGCACCTGCTATCGGATAAGCGCAAGGGTTCAATTCTCCGTCTTAACAACTCTCTGAAAGCATTTATCACCCACGAACAGAACATTTTCGAGGGCCTGAATATTCGCTATTTCGGACCGGTGGATGGCCACGACGTAGCCTCCTTGGTAAAAATACTGCGCGACATCAAGGACATGACCGGCCCCAAGATTCTCCACATAAAGACCGTTAAAGGCAAAGGCTATGCTCCGGCAGAAAAGGACCCAACTACCTGGCATGCACCAGGCAAATTTAACCCCGAAACCGGCGAACGATTAGCCGACCTGAAGAAGGATGCCGCTCACCCCAAGCCTTCGAAATTTCAAGATGTATTCGGACATACGATGGTAGAGCTTGCCCGTGATAACCGTTCAATCGTTGGTATTACGGCCGCGATGCCCTCCGGAACGTCGATGAATATCCTTCACGATGCTTTCCCTGACCGCGTGTTCGATGTCGGTATTTCCGAAGGTCATGCTGTAACCTTTGCCGGAGGCCTGGCCAAAGAGGGGTTGCATCCGTTCGTTGCCATCTATTCGTCATTCCTGCAACGTTCCTACGATAATATTATCCACGACGTGGCCATTCAGCAACTGCCCGTAACGTTCTGTATAGACCGTGCCGGACTGGTTGGCGAAGATGGTGTTACTCACCACGGCTTGTTCGACATTGCCTATATGCGAGCCATTCCGGGCATGGTGATTGCCTCGCCTCGCGACGAAGCTGTGATGCGCAATCTGCTGTATACCGCATCGCTCTACCACGCACCGATGGCAATACGCTATCCTCGCGGTGCCGGCGATATGACCAACTGGCAAACGCCGATTAGGGAATTGGAAATCGGCAAGGGCGAAAAGCTAACCGACGGCAACGACCTGACGATAATTTCAACCGGCCCGATTGCCTCTGAAGTCAGGAAAGCAATTAAGCAACTCAACGAGCGCGGTGTCTCCGTAGCTCATTATGATATGACCTTCATCAAGCCCCTTGACATAGAATTGCTCAAGGACGCCGTTGCAAAAGGTTCCCCGATTATTACCATCGAAGATGGTACGACGGTAGGGGGCTTGGGCTCGGCCGTCGAGGAGTATCTCCAGGATGAAGGATTCCTTAATATTCCGGTCAAGAAGCTCGGAATTAACGATATGTTTGTAACCCAAGGTACGGTCAGCCAACTCCGCCACCTCTGCGGCATTGATGCTGAAGCAATCGTAGCCTGTGGCGAACAGTTAAGGAGTAAGAAGTCATGAAAATAGTAATTGCCGGAGCCGGCGAAGTAGGCTCTCATTTAGCGAAACTGCTCTCCCACGAAGCGCAAGATATTATTGTTATTGACCGCGACGAAGAGAAGCTCAACCGGCTGGACTCAAACTATAATCTAATGACAGCGGTTGGGTCGCCAACCTCGTTCAATGATCAAGTGGCAGCCGGCGTTGATAAGAACTGCGATCTATTTATTGCCGTTACGCCTTACGAAAACACCAATCTGATTGCCTGCGGCATTGCCAAGCATTTAGGCGTTAAGAAAACGGTAGGTCGTATCGATAATTACGAATACCTTGATCCGGCAAATCGGTCATTCTTCACCGGTATCGGTGTTGATCATCTGATTTACCCCGAATATCTGGCTGCTCAGGAGATTCTCCAGGCTCTGCGCCATCCATGGGCACGCAACTGGTTTGAACTTTACGATGGCGAATTAATCTTGGTAGGCGTAAGGATAAACGAAGCTGCCACGTTGATCGGTCAGCGATTGCGCGATCTTACCCATTCGCAACATAACTACCACGTTTCAGCTATCAAGCGTCGCCATGAGACGATTATCCCTCGCGGTGACGACTGCATACAGAAAGGCGATATCATCTACTTCACTACCACTCGCGAATATATCCACGAGGTACGCGAAATCTGCGGTAAGCGCGACTATAAGATTCGAAACGTAATGATTATGGGTGGTGGACGTATAGCCGTAAGGCTGGCCCATCTTGCGTCGGACAAATTCGACATTACGATTATCGACGACGATCTGGAACGTTGCCGACGCCTACCGATGAAATGTTCCGGTACAAAAGTAAAAATCATCTACGGAGATGCTCGCAACAACGATGTCTTGCGTGAAGAGGGTATCTCAAATATGGATGCATTCCTGGCGTTGACAGAATACTCCGAGACCAATATCTTGGGATGCCTTACGGCTAAAGAATTCGGTGTTGGCAAGAGCGTAGCCGAAGTGGAAAATATTCAGTTTATTTCCGAAGCAGAAGGCCTTAATATCGGAACGATTATCAATAAGAAGCTCCTTGCGTCGAGCACGATATTCCAAATACTGCTTGCTGCCGATGAATCCTCCGGTAAATTTATGGCTCTGGCCGATGCAGAAGTAGCCGAAATCGAGGCTCGACCGGGATCTAAAATTACCAGAGCACCGATCATGGAGATTAAACTCCTGAACGAAATGACCCTCGCCGGACTTATTCGTAATGGCAAAGGAATGTTGGTTACCGGACGTACGCAGATTCAGCCGGGCGACCACGTGTTGGTGTTCTGTCTGACCGGTCAAATGCATAAAGTTGAGAAATTCTTTATCTAGTCTGCGCAAGGAGGAGGGAGTCTGAGATGTTTAGGAAGGTATCAATAATCAACTGGAAAATGCTCGTCAGGGTACTCGGTTGGCTGCTTATGATTGAAGCAGCCTTCATGATTGTGCCGTTAATCGTCGCTATAATTTATGCCGAGGAGAGCCTGCAGCCATTTATCTACAGCATAGCTATCACCTTCGTTTGTGGCGTGATAGCAACGTTTGGTGTGCGCCCCAAGCGCTTCGATATGGGTAAACGAGAAGGTTTCCTGCTGACGGCCTCCGTATGGGTTGTGTTCTCATTGTTCGGTACGATTCCCTTCATGGTCAGCAACCTGCATCTCGATTTTACCACTGCCTTCTTCGAGGCCATGTCGGGTTTTACCACAACCGGAGCCTCTGTGCTCTCCGAAAATGGTTTGGCTCCGGGGATGATGATGTGGCGCACACTGATGCAATGGATTGGAGGCATGGGTATTATCCTCT
>CAZEST010000065.1:0-9932 GCA_964514745.1 uncultured Alistipes sp. | reverse complement strand
TGTAACTTTGTAAAATAATTGGGCCGGAGAGTAAATTTTCGGCAATTAAAAACCCGAATTTAAGGAATTCGATTATACATCAAACCAATCGATGAGAGTTAAAATCCACCGCGAAGGTACTAACATATTGATGATTCTGTTTGCGTTTCTGGTTCTTGTGAACCTTCCGCTCTGGATCTGGTTAATAGATTATCTTTGGTTGCCGATAACCGTTACGGTCTTATCGACGATTTTTTATCTATTGGTGGTAAATTTCTACCGTTCACCCCGCCGCCATTTTCCCGGCGATCGCGATAATGTTGTTGTTGCATCGGCCGATGGTAAAGTTGTTGCTTTGGAAGAGGTTTACGAGCCTGAGTATCTGAAATGTAACTGTATTCAGTTATCGGTATTTATGTCGCCAATGAACGTTCACGCCAACTGGTTCCCGGTTGACGGTGAAGTTGTATATTATAAGCACCATAACGGACGCTTCCAAGCGGCTTACCTGCCGAAATCGAGCGTGGAGAACGAACGTTCAACGGTAGTAATCCGTACGAAGTCAGGCCAGCTGGTGCTGATGCGCCAGGTTGCCGGGGCGATGGCTCGCCGAGTTGTAACCTATGCGCGCCCGGGCGACGAGGCTTCGATTGAAGACCATATGGGATTCATAAAGCTCGGCTCACGTGTTGACCTCTATTTGCCAATGTCAACGGATATTCGCGTTAAGCTCGATGATAAAACCGTTGGCGGTATAACAGAATTAGGACGTCTTAAACCTTGAAACAAATGATTGTCAGAAGAATAGTATCATCTATACCCAACACACTTACCCTCTGCAACTTGGTATCGGGTTGCTTGGCTTGCATCTGTGCATTCTCCTTTGAGGATAATATATCGGCCCTTGGCGGCCTCAACGGACGTCAGTTAGCATGGATTCTGGTCGGCTTGGCTGCGGTGTTCGATTTCTTCGATGGTGCCGCTGCTCGATGGCTTCATGCCCCCTCTCCGCTGGGCAAGGAGCTCGATTCGCTGGCCGATTTGGTTAGCTTCGGGGTAGCCCCTTCGCTGTTGCTATATAATATACTGAGCGTATGGAGCGGATCGTGGTGGATACCGTTCGTAGCGCTGTTCATTCCGGCAATGGGTGCCTTGCGACTGGCGAAATTCAACCTCGATGATTCCCAGGCCACCGAATTTAAGGGCCTTCCCATTCCGGCTAATGCTATCTTCTGGATTGGTGCAACGGCTTGGATGCAGTCACACGCCAGCGAATGGATGCACGCCCATGTTTATTGGGGTAATCTGATTGTTGGTGCAGTAATCGTAATGGTAGCGTTGCTGATGGTTAGCGATATGCGTATGTTCTCATTCAAACTAAAGAACTTCCATATCGGCGATAACCTTCTGCGCTATATCCTGCTTATCGCGGCCGTATGCTTCGTAGGCTTCTTCGGAGTAGAAGGCTTCGCCTATACTATTATCCTTTATTTTCTTCTATCAGCCATAGCTCTGCCTAAGTTTGAGCCGGCTAAGCATTAAAGATTCCTTATGAGCTTTCTTTTCTGGTTATTTATAATCGTAGTCGTACTGCCATACCTGGTTAGCGCTCTCTTGCGATGGTTTGCAGCAGATATGATTCGACGGAAGACGCGCCAGATGAACGACGCTTTTGCGCGTGCTGCAGGGATTGACCCCGAAGAGCTGCGTCGCCAACAAGCCGAGAAAGAACGAGCCGAAAGAGAAGGCGGCTGGACCTCTCCAACGCCCAAACCTAAGAAGTTCGATTCCAAGGACGGCGAATATGTAAGATTTAACGACATGGAAGTTGATAATTCCGCATCAACCGAAACCCAAACCGGCGGCAACGCTACGGCCGACCGCAGCAACCCCGGCGAGCAGCAGGTTGAGGATGTTAGTTGGGAAGATATCGACTAAAAGATAAAATATGTAAATCGCCGATAAAAGTCGGCGATTTTTTTGTATCTTTGCCGTTGAGATTTGTAATTCTCTACACTGAAATTTCTATATCGAATAATATTGATCTAACGCTATATATATCTAAGGCTATGGCAGATATAAAATGTATAGGTATTCTTACCTCCGGAGGTGATGCCCCCGGTATGAATGCCGCAATCCGTGCCGTCACTCGTGCTGCAATCTTTGCCGGATTTAAGGTAAAGGGTATTTATCGCGGTTATCGCGGTCTGTGTGACGACGAAATCGTTGATTTTACTACGGCTAATGTGTCCAACATTATTCAGCGTGGTGGTACCATCCTGAAGACAGCTCGTTGTAAAGAGTTCCAGACGCCGGAAGGCCGTCAGCTTGCCTATGATAATATCAAGCGTCATGGTATCGATGCGCTGGTTGTAATCGGTGGTGACGGTTCGCTTACCGGTGCGCGCATTTTTGCTAATGAATTCAACTTCCCTATCATCGGTCTGCCCGGCACGATAGACAACGACCTCTACGGTACGGATACAACTATCGGCTACGATACTGCGCTGAACACCATCATGGAATGTGTCGATAAGATTCGCGATACGGCAACCTCTCATGAGCGCCTATTCTTCATCGAGGTTATGGGCCGCGATGCCGGCTTCCTGGCGCTGAACGGTGCGATTGCTGCCGGTGCGGAAGCTGCTATCATTCCTGAAATTTCAACGGAGGCTGACCAGCTGGCCGACCTTATCAGCAACGGTTTCCGTAAGAGCAAGAACTCTTCAATCGTGTTGGTAGCCGAGAGCCCTGTAACCGGCGGTGCAATGGCTATCGCAAAGCGCGTGGAGGAGGAATATCCCCAGTACGACGTGCGCGTTTCCATTCTTGGTCACCTGCAACGCGGTGGTTCGCCTACGGCCCACGACCGTATCCTTGCTTCTCGCATGGGTGCTGCGGCTATCGATGCTCTGCTCGACGACCAGCGCAACGTAATGATCGGTGTGAAGAACGATGAAATCGTTTACGTCCCCTTCGTTAAGGCTATCAAGAACGACAAGCCTATCAACCGCGACCTCCTCTCAACCCTCCGCCGTCTGTCAATCTAATAGGCCGGTAGGCTTTACCAACATATACCAAAGGGGCGCTTCGATTGTCGAAGCGCCCCTTTGATATATGGTTGCTTGCGCGCGGAGGGAAGCCGTAGCCTCAGCTTCCGCTTCGGCCACCGTGGTTGACGGGCCATAAAGGGCGGAAAGCCGCAGGGGAGAGGGACCGCCGGGAGAGAAAAGACGGGCGGAAAGCAGGGGAGGAGACGGGCGGAAAGGCGGAGGGGAGGCTGGTTAGGCGGCGAGCTTTTTGGCGGCTGAACGGGCTTTAAGGGCGATGTAGCTGATGGAGAGCCCGATGAGACCGAAGAGGGTGAAGCCGATACCGGTTGCAAGGACAAGGGCTTTCTCGTTGGTAGAGAAGGTGTCTAAGGTCATCATTACTACGCCCAATACTACAATCAGAATCGGGGCTACTTCCAGCCATATGGGGTAGAGAGTTTCGCGGTTGCGACGCATCATCAGGTTGAACTGCCATGCGGCCGACAATATCAAGAGGGCTCCGAATAGGTAGACGAGCAGGGGCTTGAATACGTCGGGCACTACCAGAATCACAATGCCGAGTGCTACGGCTGCAACCCCACAGATTATCATCAATAGGCTCATAGCAGGGCTTTGGCTACGTTGGGCAGCCTCTTTTTCGGTATTGCGGTTTACCAGAAGCGAGAGCAATACGGTTACACCTGGCAGAACGAAGGCGATGCCTCCCAGTATAAGAATAGTTTGGCTGATTTGGTCGTGGCGGTCACATAGGCTGATGAACGTCAGGCCTAGGATTGCCATGATTGCTGATAGTATGATATTGCCGACTTGAGAAGCCATCTTGGGTGTTGTTGTGGTGGTCGGCTGGAGTTCGGTTGATGTATTGTTGTTTTCGGTTTCCATTTTTATTTAGGGGGAATGATATGTCGGGATTTTATTTTTCCAGGGGATTAAAGCCCAGGCGCTGCTGTATATACTTAGCGATTACTTCAACCATTCCCTCCATCGGTAGCAGCGAGGAGTTAAGGCAGAGATCGTAGGAGGCGGCGTCGCCCCAGCGCTTGTCGGTATAGAAGTTGTAGTAGTTGGCGCGAAGCTTGTTGGTCTTTTCGGCAAGGGCTTGCGCGTCGTGCTCGGTCAGCTTGTCGCCACGTCGAAGGATGCGCTTTACGCGGTCCTCCATTGAGGCGTGGACGAAGAGGTTAATCGTAGGGACGTTGTGATCGCGCAATACGTAGTCGGCGGAGCGGCCAACAATTACGCAGGGTTCGCGGTCGGCAATGTCTTTTATAACGTCCGACATATCGCGATAGATTGCTTCGTTGGAGATTGACGACGGGATGTACCATGTAAGGGCGTTGATGCCCATATTGAAGGAGAATCCGGTGCCTGAGAAGGATGGAAATTTTTCGTCGGTGCGCTCGAAGAAATCGGTGGCTACCCCGGCGTGGCGAGCTGCTTCCAGAAGTAACTCTTTATCGTAGTAGGCGATGCCGAATCTCTCGGAGATAAGCTTGGCCAGCTCTCGGCCGCCACTGCCGAATTGTCGGCCAACCGTGATAACATATTTCGGAGAATCGGGTTTATTAGTTTTCTCAGACATGGTATTCAATGTTTTGTTGTAGTTCGTTTTCTAGAATTTTACTTCGTGGCGTAGTGGATAGCTGTCGCGCAGATGCTCGAAATCGTTGGGCGCACTGCGGAGTATCTCCGTGTCGGCGAATGGGTCGTAGCTGGCAATCAGTTGCGCCTTGTCGACCGAGGCCGGAGGCGTCATTGCTACTTTCGGGTCGATCCGGCGGTCGGAACCGAAGTGGCTCAGGACGGCGTTGAAGGTTATCGCTGTAGCGCGCTTCTTGCCTTCCAGGGAGTAGCCGGCAATGTGGGGCGTAGCGATATCGGCCAGGCGGAGCAGGTCAGCCGAGATTTGCGGCTCGCCTTCCCAGCAGTCGATAGTGGCCATGCGGATTTTCCCTCGTTTGATGGCCGAGATGGTGTCGGCCGTGTCTAAGACCGGTCCGCGTGCGGCGTTAATAACCAGCTCCTTTGAAGCGATATCGAACAGGTTGCGGTTGCCCAGATGAAACGAGGCATCGGCGCCGGTGCGTGTCAAGGGTGTATGGAAGGTCAGGACATCGGCCTTGCGAGCTACTTCCTCAATCGAAAGAAAGCTTTCCGAGCCGGGATTAAACGGGTTGTCGCTGTCCCAGCCTCCATCGCGGCGTTGGCGTGGCGGGTCGCAGGCGAGTACCTCCATGCCGAAGTGCTTGGCCCACGATGCGACGATTGAACCGACATGCCCTACGCCGATTACGCCTAATCGCATGCCCGGCTGCCCGAGCCCGAGGGCAAAGATTGACGCTAATACGTATTGCGCTACGGCCGGCGCATTACATCCTGGTGCTGATACGGCTTTAATTCCTTTTGACGCAAGATAGGGAAAGTCGAAATGGTCGGTGCCGATGGTAGCGGTTGCTACTATCGAGACCTTTGAACCTTCCAACAAGTTGGCGTTGCATTTGGTTCGTGTGCGGACAATCAGAGCATCGGCATCGCGAACCGCCTCCGGAGTAAATTCCGCAGGGGCGAGTAGCTGAATGTCGGCAATACCTTCAAAAGGGTTCCCTTCAAAGGGTACAAACTTGTCAATGATAACTTTCTTCATGGCTGTTGCGCGTCGAGAGGGGGGAGGTTTGATGAATAGCTCTTACCAGTATAGGGCCCAGCAATAGAATGCTAGATAGACGATAACAATCAGCAAGATTGGAATATAGCTGCGGCGGAATCGTCGGTAAGAGAAGAAGTGGGCTATCTGGTAGGCCGTTAGGCAGTTGAGCAGGGGGATATAAAACGTAAAGTTGGCAAAGTTCAGGATGGCGAATATCCCGGTTGCGATCAATAGCAACGTAAGAAAGCCGTTGAAGGCACGGATGCGGGAGTTGTAGCTTAGAATCTTAAGCAGGTTGGCAATCGTAAAACTTACGCCGAGAATTAGGGTAAATCCGGCAGTGATGGCTGCTTGGATGGTCTCTTGGGTAGGGAATGCATTGATATTCAGGGTTAGGTCGGGCCAGTGGAGCGCCGTTGGGGATATCAGCCCGAAGCCTAACAGAATCCAAGGGGGAGTGATAACGCCTAATATGGCTGCCAGGAGGGTGCGGAGGTCGAAGATTCTCATCTGTACGCATCCCAGAAGGAATACCGGCAGATATAGCAGATAGGATAGGTCGGTAACGCCGGCTAAGGTTATAAGCATGAATATCAGATAGATATTGCGCTGCGAGCCTGAGTCGGCATAGGAGCTGAACAGCAACGCTATGCAGAGCGTAATCAGTACGCCGCTAATGTCGCCTCCGTAGAAGCGCCCCATTACCGAGGGGAGGGCTACTTGCATTACGAAGAACAATCCGGCCATCATCGAGGTGATGCTTCGCATTACGTTGAAGGTGCGGTTGATGCTAAGTAGCAGGAAGCCTACCATCGTTGTGCAACCGATGGAGACCAGTAATGAGCATAGCGGTGATGAAATCCACTCTCTTGGGGCCGGAAGGCCTATCCCGACAGTTTCGCCCAGGGAGATTACCTCCCCACGGGCGTAAGCTATCCAGGTTAGCACACACGCTGTCAGCAGCATGATTATGGCGCAAGCACGTGTGTGAAGAAATGCAGTTATGTTGCGTTCAGAGAACATTCTTAGATAAATTCGTTGCCGATGTCGCGGCGGAAGGTCTTGCCGTCAAAATGGATGTTTTCTTGCATGGCGTAGCTGCGCGAAAGGGCCTCTTGCAGGTCTTTACCATAGCTTGAAACAGCCATTACACGGCCTCCGGCGGTTACGGTCGCGCCCTTGTCGTTGACGGCTGTGCCGGCGTGGAACAGGATGGTATCGGGGTTGTTGTCGGCGGCGTTGAGTCCGGTCATTAATTTGCCCTTGGGGTATGAACCGGGGTAGCCTCCGGATACGAGCATTACCGTAGCTGCTGCTCTGGGGTCGATTTCCAGGGGAAGATTGCCGAGATTGCCCTTGGCTGCGGCGGCCATCAGCGGCACCAGGTCGGAGGCGATGCGGAGCATTACAACTTCGGTCTCCGGGTCGCCCATGCGGACGTTGTATTCGATTACCATTGGTTCGCCGTCAACGTTGATCAGGCCCAGGAAGATAAATCCGCGGTAGTCGATGTTGCGCTTGCGCAGGCCGTTGATGGTTGGCTTTACGATGCGCTCCTCAACTTTGGCCATAAACTCTTGGTTGGCAAATGCAACCGGACTAACGGCGCCCATGCCACCGGTGTTGGGGCCTTTGTCGCCTTCGAGGATGCGCTTGTAGTCCTTGGCTACGGGCAACACACGGTAACCGCCGTTGCTGTCGGTCAGTACGAATACCGAACATTCTATGCCGCTGAGGAACTCCTCAATGACCACTGTAGCGGAGGAGGCGCCGAACATGCCGCCGAGCATTTCGCCCAACTCTTTTTGGGCCTCTTCGAGGTTGTCGAGAATCAGTACGCCTTTGCCGGCAGCCAGGCCGTCGGCCTTCAGCACGTATGGCGCCTTCAGCGAGGCTAAGAATTGCTTGCCATCTTCGAGGGTTTCAGCCGTAAAGCTGCGGTAACGGGCCGTAGGGATTCCTTCCTCTACCAAGAACTTCTTGGCGAAGTCCTTGCTGCCTTCCAGTTGGGCCCCATCTTTAGAGGGGCCTACTACCAGCAGGTCGGGATGTTTCTCCTTGAAATAGTCGGTAATGCCTGCAACCAGGGGGTCTTCGTTGCCAACGACCAACATGTCGATTTGTAGGCGTTCAACGGCATCGTTTACCGCCTCGAAGTCGGTAGGCTTTAATGGCAGATTCTCGCCGTATTGGGCCGTGCCGCCATTGCCGGGCGCGATATACAGTTTTGAGCAATCGTTGCTCTGACTGATTTTCCAGGCCAGGGCCGATTCTCGACCGCCTGAACCGAGTAGGAGAATATTCATGGAGCGATTATTTTTGAGGGAATGTTATTTTTTATCTTTACGGCTGCGCATTACCGGGATAGTAGGTTGCTTGCCGATGATTGACTTCAGAGCCAGGGGATTGCGGCGAGTTGCCAGCGGATTATCGTTGACGGTGGTGTCAGCTGAGGGCTTGCTATCGCTGAATTTGCGCTCAAAGCGCTTGCCGTCGGCGGCCTTGCGATCATCGCGGTCGAAACGACGGTCATCGCGGTCGAAGCGCTTGTCGGCTTTGCGCTTGTCTTTAGCGAATCGGCCATCGTCGCGCTTGCCGTGCTTATCGTACTTGTCTTTGCCGAAGCGATCGCCCTCTTTCTTGTCGCGACGGAATTCTTTGCGTTCCTTGCGCTGTTCGTAGGCTTTACGCTCTTTGCGGAATTCCTTGTTTTTGCGATTTTTGAGGCCTTCGAGTCGCTCTTCTTTTTTCTCTTCGAGGTCGCGCAAGCGTCCGCCTTGGCTGCGGAAGTGCTTGTAATCACCCTCAAAGATGATGTATTCGCGAAGCTGACATTCCAGGGCGCCGTTCAAGATGGGTTCCTTGGAAGAGGGTGCCAGGCCGATGCGGTTGAAATGCTCTTCGTGCAGACCGATAATCCAAGCGTGGTAACCCTTGAATACGTTCTTCAGTTTCTGGCCAATAAGCTCGTAGAGACCATCCATATCGCTGGCCGAGATGCGTTCGCCGTAGGGCGGATTGGTAATCAGGATGCCGTTTTCGGGAGCCTCGGTCCAGGCTGAAAGAGGCTTTGTCTCCAGCTGAATCATGCGGCCAACGCCGGCACTTTTGATATTCTTTTCGGCGATTTCGATAGCCTTGGGTGAGATGTCCGCACCGTAGATTTTAAAGTTGAAATCGCGCTCGTTTGAATCGTCGTTGTAGAGTTGGTCGAACAGGTCGGCGTCGAAGTCGGGCCAGTTCTCAAAGGAGAAGTGCTTGCGGTAGACGCCGGGGTTAATGTTGGCGGCAATCAGGGCGGCTTCAATCAGGAATGTGCCTGAACCGCACATCGGGTCGACCAGCGGACCTTCGCCTTTCCAGCCGCTCTTCAGGATGATGCCGGCAGCCAGCACTTCGTTAATCGGGGCCTCGGTTTGGGCAACGCGGTAACCACGCTTGTGGAGCGATTCGCCCGACGAATCGAGCGACAAGGTTACGCAGTCGCCGGCGATGTGGACGTTAATCATAACGTCGGCATCCTGCAGGCGTACCCCCGGGCGCACATCGTCGCCATAGCGGTCTTTGAACCAGTCAACGATTGCGTCCTTTACGCGATAGGTTACAAAACGGGAGTGGGTAAACTCGTCGCTGAAGGCGACGGTGTCGATCGAGAAGGTGCTGTCCGGGGTCATCAGTTTGCCCCAGTCAAATTCCTTTGCGTATTCATAGAGCTCGTCGGTGTTGCGAGCAATAAACTTATAGATAGGTTTAAGTATTCTTAGGGCGGTGCGGCAACTCAAGTTTGCGCGGTAAAGCAGTTCGAGGTCTCCCTCGAATGACACCATTCTTTTCCCGGTTTCGACATTCTCTGCGCCCAAAGCGCGGAGCTCTTCGGCCAGCACATCTTCCAAACCTTGGAAGGTCTTCGCCACCATTTCAAAACGTTCGTTCGCCATACGGTGAAAGTCTACACTAATTTATTATGCAAAGTTACAAAAAAATATCTGTATCCTCCTTGTGTTTGCTTCTATCCTTCGGGCTTTTTGCGAGGTGCTTGGTGGATTTTTTTAGGTGAACAGGTTTTTCTGAAGGACGCCGGGATGACGGGTAAATGTTAACGAATGTAATCAAAAGCGGCGCAGTGGCTTGATAAAAGCTAAAGAAAGTTAAAGCGATGCATTTTCTTGCCCGAAAATTATGCTATAAAACATAAAACCTCTACCTTTGCATCAGTTTTTCATGGTATTAGATTTAAGGTAAGAAGATTATTC
>CAZEST010000064.1:0-10255 GCA_964514745.1 uncultured Alistipes sp. | reverse complement strand
TTCAACAAGGTTACCAGCCTCGAATCAGGCAAGTATGTATTCGCTGTTAATCAGGACGGCACCCTGAAGATCGGTACCCCCGTTGCTGAATCTTACAGCTACGGTCGTATGTCATTGGTTGACGCTACCCTCGACGGCGATGCTATCGTAACCGACGAAACTAACGCTTACGACCTGACCGTTGCTGACGGCAAGGTTACCATCGTTGACACCTACGGTCGCTACTACGGTATGGACGCTACCCATACTACCAGCTTCCAGTGCTACAACGAAGTGAACGACGGTTGCTACTTCACCTACGTATTCAGCGGTGACAACGTAACCCTCACCAGCACTCTGAACACCGATTGCATCGTTTGCCAGACCGCCGGCGACGAAAGCTGGTACACTAACATTGCTCCCGCTAAGGCTCCCGAAACTTACAACCTCCCCATCCTCTACAAGCTCGCTGACCAGTCTGCAGTTGTAGCTATCGAAGCTGACAATGCTCAGGCTCCCGTTGTTTATTACAACCTCCAGGGCCAGCGCGTTGCTAACCCCGAAGCAGGTCTCTACATCCGCGTTCAGGGCAGCAAGGTTGAAAAGGTTGCTATCCGCTAATCTAACTTAGATAATTTTAGCTCGTTAAATAATAAACAAGCTTATTTAACTTTGCTCATATGGGCGTCGGTTCTCCTGCCGGCGCCCTTTTTTATATCTGATTACGAAACAAAAATGTAATATCAGAATGTACTGAAAATATGCTAAATACAGACAAAATGCTTTGTTGGTGCGCAGAAAAGTAGCAAAATGCTTGGTTGATTCGATAAAAGGCTGTAACTTTGCCATCGCTAAGTCACATTTTTCGCAATTTCAAGGTAAAAATGAAATCATCAGAACTGATGGCGACTCTTCGCCAACGCTTTCCCAATGAACCGGAGTATCTTCAGGCTGTTGAAGAGGTTGTAACGTCGATAGAGGATGTCTACAACGAGTATCCGGCGTTTGAACGTTACAATCTGATTGAGCGTCTGTGTATCCCCGACCGCATTATCTCGTTCCGCGTCAGCTGGGTTGACGACCAGGGACGCGTCCGTACGAATATGGGATATCGCATCCAGCACAACAATGCAATCGGCCCATACAAGGGAGGCATCCGCTTCCATTCGTCCGTTAACCTCTCAATTCTGAAATTCCTCGCATTTGAACAAACATTCAAAAATTCCCTTACAACCCTGGCTATGGGGGGCGCTAAGGGCGGAAGTGACTTCTCACCTCGTGGTAAAAGCGATATGGAGGTAATGCGCTTCTGCCAAGCATTTATCACAGAACTATACCGTAACCTCGGTCCTCAGACGGATGTCCCTGCCGGCGATATTGGTGTCGGCGGACGTGAGGTTGGCTATATGTTCGGCTGGTATAAGAAGATGACGCGCGAATTTACCGGTACGTTTACCGGAAAGGGTATGGACTTCGGCGGTTCGCTGGTGCGCCCCGAAGCAACCGGCTATGGCAACTGCTATTTCCTGCTGAATATGTTGGCTACCAAGGGGGTAGACATCAAGGGGAAGCGCGTAGCAATCTCCGGTTCGGGCAACGTTGCCCTCTATACGGCTAAGAAACTGCTGCAGCTGGGCGCTCTGCCGGTGTCGATGAGCGATTCCGACGGATCGGTCTATTTCCCCGATGGTATGACGCAGGAGCAATTCGACCGCATCTTTGAACTGAAGATGGCTTATCGCGGACGAATCCGCGAGTTTGCCGAGGAGACGCCGGGCGTTGAATATTTCCCCGGAGAACGTCCCTGGAAGCACGTAAAATGCGATATCGCAATGCCGTCGGCAACCCAGAACGAAATTGATGGCGACGATGCACGTGCGTTGCTGGCTCAGGGCTGCTTTGCGGTCAGCGAAGGCGCCAACATGCCGTCGACCAGTGAGGCTGTTCATGAATTCCTTGATGCCAAGATTCTTTACGCACCGGGCAAGGCTGCCAACGCCGGTGGCGTATCGGTTTCCGGCTTGGAGATGGCCCAGAATGCCCAGATGCTCTCTTGGACAGCTGAGGAGGTCGACAACAAGCTCCGTCAGATTATGGCTGATATCCATAGCCAGTGTGAGCAGTATGGCAAGGATGCCGACGGCTACATCAACTACGTTAAGGGCGCTAATACGGCCGGCTTCATGAAGGTAGCTCGCGCTATGCTCGCCCAAGGCATCAGCTAATATAAAAAATCCGGTCCAAGCCTGAAAATTCGGAATAAAGTTAGTATCTTTGCAAATAATAAGATATTAGCAGTAAACGAATGATTTCAGGCATAAGAAGCGATATATTAGCAATTCTTGAGGACTATACTCAAACCAACCCGGAGGATATCTCCAGGAGTATTGCTGCTGACTTTCGTCGGCGTCGAATTGAGAAGAATTTAACTCGCAGTCAAATAGCAGAGCGCTCCGGGGTAGCTCTCAGTAATATTGTGCGCTTCGAGCAGAAGGGCCTGATTTCGTTGACAAATCTGATAGCTTTAGCTATCGCATTGAATTATGTTGCCGAAGTCAAGCAGATTTTTTCCGAGCCGAAGTTCTCAACAATGGAGGAGCTAACCCAGATCCGGCGTAACGCTAATAAACAACGAGCCCATAAATTATGATGCATCTCGATCGTCTGTCAGTAAAGTATAATAGCCGCCTTGTCGGAGTCTTGTCGTTGGTTCCCGGCAGCAATCTGTGTGCATTCGAGTATGATAAGCTATGGATTGCAGACGGTTTCAGTCTGTCACCGCTGGAATTGCCGTTGAAAGAAGGAGTGTTTATTGCGAAACCCCAACCTTTTGCCGGCAATTTTGGCGTGTTTGAGGATAGCTTGCCGGATGGCTATGGAAGGTATCTATTGCATAAAGCTCTTCTTAAGGTAGGGATTGACGACATGCAGATGACTGCCCTTGATCGCTTGAGTATAATTGGCAACGGAGGAATGGGGGCCTTGACCTATGAACCGATTACGGAATTACTGCCCAAAGAGGATGTTACTGATTTTGATGCTCTTCAGAAAAAAGCATTAGAGGTCTTGAGTGAGCGCAGCGATAAGGACGCTGAGTTGTTATTATTTAATAGTATGAATAGCGGTGGATGTCGTCCAAAAGCTATTTTTTCTGACTCAGATGGCCATTGGCTCATCAAGTTTCGTCATACCTACGATCCAAAGGATATGGGATTGCAGGAATATCATTATAATGAGGTGGCTCGCAAGTGTGGGATAAATGTCCCGGAGTTTAAGCTGACAAATGGCAAATATTTTACCGTGAGACGCTTTGATTTGGCTCCTAATGGCGAGCGTATACATACGGTGACGGCCGGTGGATTGCTCTGCCTGTCGCTTGATAATCCTATACTGGATTATAAGAATCTGCTTGCTCTAACCGGCTATTTAACTCAAGACGCAAGGGATGTCGCCGAGATGTTTCGCCGTATGGTCTTCAATTATCTTATGGATAATAAGGATGACCATTGCAAAAATTTCAGCTTTCAGGTTATGCGTGATGAAAGGGGGCGTTGGGGATGGAGATTGGCTCCTGCTTACGATTTGACCCTCTGTGTGGAGGGCTATCATGGCGAACACGCTACTTCGGTGAATGGCAGCAGCGCTCCCTCGCTCAGCGATATGCTGGCTATTGGATTAAAGTTCAAAATGAGCGAAGCAGAATGTCGCGCAATTATTAATGAGGTTATGGCCGGTTGCGGCGATATCCTGCGGTTGCAGTTGCGCTGAGGGGTTACTCGTAGGGTTGCTGGTAGGCGCCGATAGTTGGGTAGGGCAGGCGCGATGCCCCGAGCATGTCAACTTGGGCTGCCGGATGGATCAGGCCGGCATCGCCGGCATTCAGGGCTGGAGAATCGGTCGATACTCGGTAGTCGAAGAGATAGGTTTCGCGGTCAACGTTGAAGATTGGATCGCTGTCCCAAAGGCAGTTGATAAAGTTGTCATCGTCGGTGCCGGCCGATTTCAGCAGGCAGTTGCGCAGGGTAACGGGCAGGTCTGTAAGGTCGCCGTGGCTCAGGTCGGTGCCGAGGCCGTAGATTATTGTATTGGAGATATCGGCCGATAGATAGGGGAGTTCGGCGTCGTCGGGGTCTTCATCGGATTGCTCTTTGGGGTCCATGTGCTCGAATTGCAGGGCCGGGCCTCCGATTGCCGTAAACAGGTAGTTGTTGCTCAGTGTGCATTGGTTGATGATGTGCTGCGACCCTACCAAGCGCAATACGCCGAGCGATGCATCGGCAAATACGCAGCCAACGGCCGTAAGGGAGGAATGAATAGCCTCGATGATGTATCCCTTAGTGTTGCGCACCAGCGAGTTGATGATGGTCAGGGCCGGTTGCTGCGTTGAGCCGCCGCAATGATCCAGGATAAGGCCTTCAGCCGAGTTGCGGATTGAGGCGTGGGAGATGTAGTTTTGCGTGGAGGTTGAGTTGAACTGAAGTCCGCGCCATTGGCCCGACATTACCTCGTAGGGGATGGTCGACGCTACGTAGCCCGTGCGGTTACCAACAATTTCTACCGGTTTTTCGGCGGTGCCTTCAATGCGCAGCGAGCCGTTGATAATGATTGCGGCATCGTCGTGCATCAGCAACTTTGCACCGGCCGGGATGGTTAGGGTTGCTCCCTCGTCAACGGTGATAGAGCCGGTTACCAGGTAGGGTTTGTCGGCAGAGAGGGAGGTATCGGCTGAGTAGAGGGTCTCTCCGGTCAGTCGGGTTACGTCTTGACCCTGCGCCGTTACCGGCATCGTAGATGTTACACCGTTTACGCGGAAGTCAATGTGGGTCAGCACATCAACCGGCAGGTTAGAGCCGTTTTCGGCCAGCGTAGCTTCAACGAATACGAAGATTGAGTCGTTCGGACGAATCTCGATATTGCTGAACTTGCGACCGGTAATGCCGTCAACGTTCATGCGAAACTGTTGGGCATCGTCGTCGCGGAAAGATATTTCGCTGATATTGATTATTTTATCGTGGTTGTTATAGACAACGAAGCGGCTCGTTGGGGAGGCTCCGAGCGTAAGCATTTCCCCCATGCGGAGGGTGTCGGTAGAGAAGGTTGGTTGGTCGGCGGCGGAGGTTGTTATGCCGTCCTCGATACATGAGCTGAGGGCGGTTGCGGCAATCATGCCGACTGCTATCCAGAGGAGAGAAATATATCTTTTGAGGTTTGTCATCGCGAATAATAGGCTGTTAGAGGGCGATCCGTAAGTCCGCCGTCAGTAAAATCTTGCTAATTATTAACGAGATAACGCCCCGGTTATTGCTTTTGTAGACTCGTTTTTACTGTTTGCGACCTGCGGCGAAGTGGGCGGCTATGAGGCGCGCCTTAGCTTGGCCTATTACGGCAGCCAGGGCTTCCATGGGGGCTTCACTGATGCGTTTTACGCTCTTGAAATGGCTGAGGAGGGCTTCCTCCGTAGCGGGGCCTATGCCTTGGATTTGCGATAGTTCGCTGACGATTTGCGATTTGGAGCGGCGGTCGCGGTGGTGGGTGATACCGAAGCGGTGGGCTTCGTCGCGCAGGTGCTGCACTACCTTCAGCGACTCCGAATTCTTATCGATATATAGCGGCACGGAATCTCCGGGAAAGTATATCTCCTCTAAGCGTTTGGCTATGCCTACCAGGGCTATCTTTCCTCTCAGACCAATCTCGTCGAGGGCTTCTACGGCCGACGATAGCTGCCCTTTACCGCCATCGACAACTACCAGCTGCGGTAGGTCGTCGGGAGCCTCCTCCATCAGTCGGGTGTAGCGGCGCGTCAGCACCTCCTTCATGGAGGCAAAGTCGTCGGGGCCTTCAACGGTCTTGATGATGAAATGGCGGTAGTCTTTTTTTGAGGGTTTTGCATCGCGGAACACTACGCACGATGCAACCGGATTGGTGCCCTGAATATTCGAGTTGTCGAAACATTCAATATGGCGCGGTAGCTCTTTCAGGCGGAAATCGGCCTTGATTCGCTCCAAGGTCTTCATTGACCGCTTCTCCGGATCTACTTTTTCGAGGTGTTTGAGGTCATCCAGGCGGTTCTGACGGGCATTTCGGGCAGATACTTCCAGCAGTTTCAGCTTGTCGCCGCGTTGGGGAATGGTTACTATCATTCCCGGGAACTCCATATCAGGGTGCTCCGAGAGGATTGCTTCTTCGAAACTAACCTGAAAGCGCTGGCGTATTTCCTGCATAGCGTAGGAGAGCAACTGGCTGCGGCTCTCCTCCAGGCGGCGCTTGTAGCGCAAGGTCAGCGAGCGCGAAACCGCCCCACGGCTAACGTGCATATAGTTGATATAGACATCGTTGGAGCCGTCGTCGTCAATGCCGAACACGTCAACGTCGTCGAGCGTTGGGTTAACAATAACGCTCTTGGCCTGATAGCGCTCAACCTTCTGATATTGCTCTTTTAGTAGCTGGGCCTCCTCGAAGCGTAGCTCCATGGAGAGGCGCTGCATCTCGTCGCGCAGGTGCTGGAGCAGTTCGCCGGTTTCGCCGCGCAGTATCTGCTTGATGTTGTCGATATATTCGGCATAGGTTTGCTCCGCAACGGCTCCTACGCAGCAGCCTTGGCAGCGCTTCAGGTGGTATTCCAGGCAGAGGCGCCCCTTGCCACGCGCAAGGGTGGCTGGGGTAATCGGGATTCGGCAACCGCGGATAGGGTAGAGGTCGCGAATCAGAGCCAGGACGGTGCGTGCGGCTCCGGCGTCGGTGTATGGCCCATAATATTTCGAGCCGTCGCGCAGGCGCTGACGGGTAAGGAATACTCTCGGGAACATCTCCTTCGTCAGGCAAATCCAGGGGTAGGATTTATCGTCTTTGAGCAGGACGTTGTAGCGAGGCTTGTACTCCTTAATCATCGAATTTTCGAGGTTAAGGGCGTCGGCTTCGGTAGGCACTACTATGTAGCTCATATCAACGATGTTGCGAACCAAGATGTTGGTGCGCAGCACCTCGTGTGTGCGGTTGAAATAGCTCGAAACGCGCCGTTTTAGATTCTTCGCTTTACCGACGTAGATTACCGTCCCCTCAGCGTCGTAGTACATGTAGACGCCGGGAGTGTCGGGCAACATTGAGATTTTTTCGCGCAACTCCATTGGCTGGGGGGATGGGACTAATGGGAGTAATGGGACTAATGGAAGGGTTGAGCGCCTGCGAGGAGGAAGCGGGGATGGCTGTATTGGAAGGTAATCAGGCCTATGGCTGCCATGCGCGCAACGGCGTCCTCGGTGGAGGCTTGCGATAGGTGGGTGTCAACCATTAGTTGCTCAACCGTAGCCGTGCCACGCGCTTCCAGGGCGTTGAGCAGCGCACTTTCGGTAGCGGAGTAAGCCATGCAGCCTGATTCGGTTTCGGCCTCGGCTAATTGCCAGGCACGAACCATCAGCGGATGGGCTACGATATTCTCGTCGGCTACTCGGTAGTAGGTGCGCCATGTGCCGTCGGCTTCCTTGCATTTGACGGGGCGGTGTTGGGCCTTGGGGATGGTTACTTTTACTACTACCGCGCCGGCTTCGCAGCGATAGGCTTGCATCTGCAGCGCAACTGCCGGCTTGCAGTACAACTCGGCAGCGGCTTCAACCAGGTGGATATCCTCCTCGGTGCGGATGCCGGCAACGACGCCGTTGTCCTTCACGCCGACCAGCAGGCATCCGCCGTCGTTGTTGGAGAACGCTGAGATGGAGTGGGCTATCTTATTGACGTCGGAGATTGCAAACTTGAAGTCTTGGTGTTCGTGCTCTCCTTCGTCGATAAGGCGCTGGATATAGAACTTGCCGCGCACGGCATGCAAATCTTTGGTCATTCTTTAGGATAGCAACGCTTTGACTACGTTGAAGGTTGATTTCGGGGCGATATTGAAGAATTCGCTGTACTGGGCGTGGTGGTTTTCTACGCCGGGGGTGTCGGAAACTACGCGGATGGCTACGAAGGGCACCTGCTTCAGGTAGCAAACTTGGGCGATTGCGCCTGATTCCATGTCTACGGCCATTGCTTCGGGGCGCACGGCCAGCACTGCCTTCAGCTCGTCAACGGTCGATACGAACAGGTCGCCTGAGGCTATCAGGCCGCGTTTTACGCCGGGCAGCTTTTGGGCGGCTTCGATGTCGAGCAGTTCTGCGCCCTTGCAGTCGAAGACTACCGGCAGGCCCTGTACCTGGCCGCGCTCGTTGCCCGGACCGCAGTAGACATCGTAGTAGCCGATTCGGTCGGCGATAACAACGTCGAGGATGCCGGCTTCGGAGCCGGTGCCGCCGGCGATGCCGGTGTTGACAATCAGGTCGGGTTGGAAGCAGTCAATCAGCGAAATAGCGCCAACGGCGGCGTTTACCTTGCCGATTCCGGTCTGCATTACGGCAACCTCGTTGGCCCCCAGGTGGCCGTGGCGGATTACGTAGCCGTTGCTGTTTTCTTCTTTTATATTGTCAATTAGCGGTAGCAAGCAGTTAAGCTCGCTCTCCATTGCTACAATTATTCCAATCTTCATATTACTTGTTATTGGTTTAAGCGTTGATGCGGATAGCTTTCTGGATGCCCGGAATTTTGCGCACCTTGGTGCAGAGCTCGTTGACGCCGCTGACGTCGGAAACCAAGATTGTCATATCGCATGTAAATACTTCCTGATGGGCGTGAATCTCCAGGTCGCGCATATTCAGCGACATGTGGGTTGAAATCAGCGATATCAGTTCGTGGACGATGCCTTGGCGGTCGATTCCTTCGATGCGCACGTGGGCCAGGAAATGGCTCCCCGATACCTCCCAGCGCGTTGCCAGGATGCGTGGACCGTAGGAGGCTTTCAGTGCTGCCGCACGGGGGCAGTCGAGGTTGTGGACAACTACTTGGCCGTCATCTTCGATGAAGCCCAGTACGTCATCGCCGGGGATTGGGTGGCAGCAGTCGGCGAAATGGAAGTTGGTAGCGCCTTTTTCGTCGTAGTGGAGTACGTAGGTTTGCTTGGTGTTGATTTTCTCCGAATTGGGCTGCTCCGCGTCCTCGTCTTTAGTCTTATCGCCGCGGCCTATTAGCTTGAGCAGCAGGCGCTTGGTTTTGGAGCTCTCCTTGCGGAGGGTTTTGATTACATAGTCGTTGAGCACGATTTCGTCGTTGCCGAGTTGGAAGTAGAAGTCGTCGCGCGATTCGGCTTTGTAGAGGCCTACAACCTTGGTTATGGCTATGTTGTCGTCCTTGATGTCGTTGTCGAGGAGGAATTGCTCGAAGATTTGTCGACCACGGGCTATGGCCGGCTGGTGGAGCTTGCGCAGCGCCTGGCGCAGGCGTGTTTTCCCCTTGGCGGTGGCCAGGAAGTCCATCCATTCGGGCTTCGGTTGCTGCGATTGCGAGGTCAGTACCTCTACCTGGTCGCCGGAATTGAGCTTCTGGCTTAGCGGCACCAGCTTATGGTTTACCTTACCGGCGATGCAGTGGATGCCGATTTGCGAGTGGAGGTTGAAGGCAACGTCTAATACGGTTGCATCCTTCGGCAGGGTTAGCAGTTCGCCTTTGGGGGTGAAGACAACTATCTCCGAGGAGAAGAGGTTAAGCTTGAGCGTATCGAGGAAGTCGAGGGCGTTCGGTTCGGGATCGGCAAGGATATCCTTGATGGTATGGAGCCAGACGTCGAGCTCCGATTCCTCCTCGCCTTCGCCAACTTTATATTTCCAGTGGGCCGCAAACCCCTTTTCGGCAATCTCGTCCATCCTTCGGGAGCGAATCTGCACCTCTACCCAGTTGCCGTCGGGCCCCATTACGGTAAGGTGGAGCGCCTGATAGCCATTGGCCTTCGGCACGGAAATCCAGTCGCGAGTGCGGTCGGGATGCAGACAGTAGATGTCGGTAATGGTTGAATAGATTTGCCAACAGATGGATTTCTCCTTGGAGGGGTCGTCGCAATCGAAGATGATGCGAGCGGCATAGAGGTCGTAGACCTCCTCGAAGGGGATATGCTTGGTTTCCATCTTGTTCCAGATGGAATAGACCGATTTTACGCGCGCTTTGGCCTCATATTTCAGGCCCATCTCATCGAGCTTGGTGCGAATCGGCGCGATGAAGTCGTTGTAGACGTAGGCGCGGTGCTGCTCGCTGTCGGCAATCTTCTTGGAAATGCTTTCGAAGGCATCGGGGTGCTCATATTTGAAGCTCAGGTTCTCCAGTTCGGTCTTGATGGCAAACAGGCCGAGGCGATGGGCTAACGGGGCGTAGATATAGAGCGTTTCGCCGGCAATCTTGTATTGCTTGTTGGGGGCCATGGAGC
>CAZEST010000063.1:0-10296 GCA_964514745.1 uncultured Alistipes sp. | reverse complement strand
CAATGTCAGCGCTGGGATTGCTCACGTTGGCCGGATGCAACGTTTTGTCGTCAAATAAGGTCGCCGGCTCTGAAGGGCGAGTAGTGACTTTGGCTGATGGTAGAAAAGTTGTTGTCAGTTCTTCATCGACGGCTTCTACGGTGACGAGCTCTTCGTCGAAGAAGGCCTTAACGCCTCCGAAGAATACCAAGGCAAAGAAGGAATCCAAGCAGAAAAAGTCAAAGAAAAATAAGGCTGTTGCTACCGTTACATCGGATCGCCAAGTTGTTGAAACCGCCACTCCGGTGAAGAGTGTGGCTACTACCCCTGCCGTCCAAGATACTGTTACGGCTGCTGAAGCTTCGGAAAAAGATAAGGAAACCTTGATTGCTGAGCAGAATAACTTTTCGATTAATGGCGAATGGACTATCTATTCCGTGCGTGGAAATCTGGTAACCGGCGAGGAACGTCCGTATGTAACCTTTGATATTCCTGCTTCGCGATTCTACGGTAATAATGGTTGCAACTATATCAATGGCGATCTGACGATTGAAGCTAATCGAAGGGTTAAACTGGAGAATATGATATCTACCATGAAGATGTGTGCGGATGATCAGTTCCAGTATCTTATTAACTTGTCGCTTAACGATATCGCATCGTATGTTGTCCGCGAGGAATCGCCTATTACGTTCCTGGATATGAAGGACGAATCGGGTAGGGTTGTACTGGTATTGCGTCGCCATAATATGGATTTTCTCAATGGTGCATGGCGTGTAACAGAACTTCATGCAACTCCGCTGGAGCAGGAGGATGAGGCAACGATGACCTTCGATACCACCGATTTGAAAATCCATGGTACAACAGGTTGCAATATCTTCAATGGAGAACTGTTTATCGATCCGGATAAAACGAACTCCTTGCAGATCTTGAAACTGATTACAACTCGTATGGCGTGTCCGAATGATTCGCGCGAAACGGAGTTCCTTTTGGGGCTTGAAGATGTAGAGACGGCCATAAGGGTTAATGATGGCGAGGTTGTGCTCTATAATCCGGAGGGAACCCCCGTGTTTAAGCTAGCAAAAATAGACCTTAGCGACGACGCTGAATAGGGCTGAATCAGAGCTAAAATTATAGAAAATCGTTATTCGGAATCATTCTGAATAACGATTTTTTTTGAAACAGGCCTCGAAATTCAACTAAAGCTATAAGATAGTGATGGTTATGTAATTCGACGGTTTTGAACGATGGCTGGTGATTGATGGTGTAATTGTCTGATGGATACTTGGTTATGTTGCTTTATTGAAGTATTGCTTTATTTATATAGGTAATACGCTGAATTACAGCAGTCTTAACGGACCTCGCAATTTTCAAAATAAATAGGGGTTTGTTTTTTTGAAAATTATATGCGAAATTTGTAGTGGAAAAGATCAACAACCGCAGTGCTTACAGGTGGTTGTCTTCGAAGGTTTATTCAGCTGTAACCACTGGGTAAACGTCTGACAAGAAAATTAAAGAGTTTATGCCAAAAAATCATCAACAACTCTGGGAAGAATGTTGCAAGATTCTTCGCGACAATCTCTCGGAGGAACAATTCCGCGCCTGGTTTGAGCCGATTGCCTCGCTAGGCTTTGAGAACGGAGAGTTGACGCTCGCCGTTCCCTCTCCGTATTGTTCGGAGCATATCGAGAATAACTATCTTTCGATATTGGTTCCTACGCTTCGTCGTGTGTATGGCGAAGGCGTTAAACTCTTTTATAAATTCAATCAGATTAGCAACCACCCGGAGACAGCAATCACCGAGGGTGGTCTTACCTCCTCTCCAGCTCTTAGTCGTCAGAGCCACGGTCTTTTCCAAACTCCGGTAGCTGTTACATTCGATTCTCAGCTGAATCCTCGCTATACGTTTGAGAATTATTGCAGTTCGACATCCAATAAGATTGCTCGTGCAATCGGTGAGGCTATCGCCAATGATCCTAAACTGAAAACCTTCAATCCTCTGTTTGTTTTCGGACCGACCGGTGTAGGTAAGACCCACCTTATCCAGGCTATCGGTATCAAAATAAAGGAGCATAACCCGATGGCGCGTATCCTGTATGTAAGTGCGCGTCTGTTTGAAAGTCAGTTTACGGTAGCGGCTCGCAATGGTAAGGTTAACGAGTTTATTAACTTCTATCAGAGCATTGATACTCTGATTATTGATGATATCCAAGACCTTATAGATAAGGACAAAACGCAGAATACATTCTTCCATATCTTTAACCATTTGCACCAGAACCAGAAGCAGATTATTCTGTCGAGCGATTGCTGCCCTACTCAGCTTAAGGGCATGACGGCTCGTCTGCTTTCTCGATTTAAATGGGGCATGACCGTTGAGCTGGAAAAGCCCGACTTGGCATTGCGTCGCATGGTGCTACAGCTTAAATCGGAGCAAGACGGCTTGTCGCTCGCTCCGGAGGTGATGGACTTTATTGCTGAGAACGTTACGAATTCGGTTAGAGAGTTGGAAGGGATTGTAGCTTCGCTCTATGCCCATGCAACCGTATTGAATCGTGAAGTAACGGTTGATTTGGCGCGCCACGTTATGAATAATATCGTGAAGCTCCAGAAACAGCAGACTATCAACTTCGAAATGATTGCTCAGGGCGTGGCTGCTCACTATAAGATTGATTCCGATTTGCTTTTTGCCAAGACGCGCAAACGCGAAGTGTCGGATGCTCGTCAGATGGTGATGTATATGGCAAAGAAATATGCCAAGATGTCGCTCACGGCGATTGGCGCTCGACTTTCTCGCAACTACGCTACGGTTATTCATGGTTGCAAGAATATCGAGGAGCGCCTCCCCTACGAAAAGCAACTTCAAGAAGATGTCTCCTCAATCGAAAAAACAATTCTAGCATAAACACAGTCTTATTGAAACTCAATTTTAGATTAAAACCAATCGTCATCAGTCAATAGTTTTATCGCATAAAACAGTCAATAAGATAACCTGAAATTCATAAAAGAATAAAACGAACCCTGCAAGATTGCTCTTGCAGGGTTTCGTTTTTTAACTGATAGTATGGTAGCTCGCGATGCGCTTAGGTTTGATAATGACTGAAGGATGGGGATTTACTTTTTTAGGAAACCTGCTCCAACGAGGAATGATTGGAATTTCTCGGAGAAAAATTCGTTGTTGGCGCGTGGATATCGCAAGTCGGTAAATACTTGGGCTAACGTTTGCTTGTTGTTCTCGGCAATGAATTGGCGAGAATCGGGGCGAGATTCCTTCTCGGCGTAAGCCTCGTTAATGCGTTGCGCAGTCCAGGGTTGGTAGGTTTCGTTGTGTAGAATAGCGTCGATTGGTAATCGGCCAACTTCTGCTCCGTCTTCGGCCGGATAGCCTACGGTTAGCGTGATGATCGGGACTACGAGTTTGGGCAACTTTAATGCGTCGGCAATTTCTTGCGGGTTGTATGTAGTAGTGCCAAGCCAGCAAACTCCCAGTCCTGCAAGTTCGGCTAATGAGTTAAACTGTTGCGCGAAGGCAACTGTGTCAATCGTCGCTGCTTCAAGAGATTGCAGGTTGCCGTAGCAGGGCTCGGCTTGGCGTTGCTCACACCAATTCGAGAACCTGTTGAAGTCGGCGCAGAAGGTGAGAACCACGGCGCTTCCCTCAACTTGCGGTTGATTGAAATGGGCCGGAGCAAGGCGACGTTTCATATCGGCATCGCGCGAAACGACAACGCTATAGAGCTGCATATTTCCGGTAGTAGGTGCGTGGGATGCTTTTAGCAATAAGTCGTTAAGGAGGGCATCTTCAATAGGTCGGTCGCTGTAGCGGCGTATGGTACGTCGGTTACACCAATAGTTATCGTTTTCCATAATAATTATGTCGTAGTTCAACTCGATTAATACGCAAAGATAATCAAAGTTTTTCAAAGATTCTTACTTTCATCGCGAGAAAAGATAGTTGATAGTTTCGGAAAACTTTGTTCCGAAATTTTGTAGAGAAGTTATCAACATTGGCAGTTTTTGTTGGCATAAGATTTGGTGGTTTCCAAAAAAAACGCGAAGTTTGTGTTCTGAAAAGAAGTCGGTATTATCAGTCATGGTTATTCGCCGACGTAATCACTACTATTCCTTAATAGAATAATACCTATTCATTAATTGTGGAAAATCAAACTTACAGCTACGACGAGGCTTACGATGCCTCGTTGAAGTATTTCAACGGCGATGAACTCGCTGCTCGTGTATGGGTAAGCAAATATGCCCTAAAGGATTCGTATGGAAATATCTACGAGAAAACGCCCGACGATATGCATCATCGTATTGCCGGCGAGTTGGCACGCATTGAGCAGAAGTACCCCAATCCGATGAGTCATGACGAAATCTTCTCATATCTGAAAGATTTCCGCTATATCGTACCCCAGGGAAGCCCGATGACCGGTATCGGTAATAACTATCAGGTTAGCTCCCTGTCGAACTGCTTTGTGATTGGCCTCGACGGTGCTCCCGACTCCTACGGTGGTATTATCCGCATTGATGAAGAACAGGTTCAGCTGATGAAGCGACGCGGCGGGGTTGGCCACGACCTTAGCCATATCCGCCCGAAAGGTTCGCCCGTAAAGAATTCCGCACTGACATCTACAGGCTTGGTGCCCTTTATGGAGCGCTACTCCAATTCTACCCGAGAGGTGGCACAAGATGGCCGTCGCGGAGCCTTGATGCTGTCGGTATCTATTAAGCACCCCGATTCAGAGGCCTTTGTTGATGCAAAGATGACCGAAGGCAAGGTTACCGGTGCGAACGTTTCGGTTCGTATTGACGATGCGTTTATGCAAGCTGCAACCGAGGGTAAACCGTATGTTCAACAATATCCCGTAGATAGCGCAAATCCCGACTACACTAAGGAGGTTGATGCCAAGGCATTTTGGGCAAAGATTATCCATAATGCATGGAAATCGGCTGAACCCGGTGTGCTGTTCTGGGACACTATCATACGCGAATCCGTTCCCGATTGCTACGCTGACCTCGGTTTCCGTACAATCTCAACCAACCCTTGCGGTGAAATTCCCCTTTGCCCCTACGACTCATGTCGTCTGCTGGCAATTAACCTATACTCTTACGTAAAGAATCCGTTCACAGCTCATGCTCATTTCGACTTCGACCTGTTTAAGGTGCACATCGCCAAGGCGCAGCGCATCATGGACGATATCATCGACCTCGAAATGGAGAAAATCGACAAGATTCTGGAGAAGATTGATTCCGACCCGGAAACCCTCGAAGTGCGTGGACCGGAGCGTCACCTCTGGGAGAAAATCAAGCGCAAAACCTTGATGGGCCGCCGTACGGGTGTAGGCACAACCGCTGAAGGCGATATGCTTGCAGCTTTGGGCTTGCGCTACGGCACGGTTGAAGCTACCGATTTCTCTGAAGAAGTTCACAAGCAGTTGGCTCTGGCAGCGTACGGCTCGTCGGTAATGATGGCTAAGGAACGTGGTGCCTTTGAAATCTTCGATGCAAAACGTGAGGTAAACAACCCCTTCCTGCTCCGTATCAAAGAGGCCAAGCCTGAACTTTGGGAGGAAATGCAGAAGGTTGGACGTAGAAATATCGCCTGCTTAACTATCGCGCCGACCGGCACAACCAGCTTGATGACTCGTACAACATCGGGTATTGAGCCGGTATTTATGCCTGTCTATAAGCGTCGTCGCAAGGTGAATCCTAACGATGCCGAAGTCCATGTTGACTACGTTGACGAGACCGGCGATGCGTTCGAGGAATATATCGTTTACCATCCCAAGTTCCTCGATTGGATGCGCATTAACAACATCGAGCAGAAGTCCAACTATACCCAGGAGGAACTGGAAGAACTCGTAAAACGTTCGCCTTATGCCGGCGCAACCTCCAACGATATCGATTGGTTGGAAAAGGTAAAAATGCAAGGTAGAGTCCAAAAGTGGGTTGACCACTCGATTTCCGTGACCATCAACCTGCCATCGGACGTTACCGAGGATTTGGTCAATCAGCTCTACGTTGAGGCATGGCGTTGCGGCTGCAAGGGTTGTACGGTTTACCGCGATGGCTCTCGTTCGGGCGTCTTGGTTTCTATCGAAAAGAAGAAACCGGAGCCTCAGGTAGCAACTGCCAGCGGCGAAATCCATCCCCATGTAATCAAGCGCCCGATTGAACTGGAGGCTGACGTAGTTCGTTTCCAGAATAACAAGGAGAAATGGATTGCGTTTGTAGGTCTGATGAACGACCGTCCGTATGAAATCTTCACCGGTTTGGCCGATGATGAGGACGGCATCTTCTGTCCGAAGTCGGTTACTCATGGCAAGATTATCAAGGCCCTGAATCCCGATGGCACTAAGCGCTACGACTTCCAGTTCGTCAACAAGCGAGGCTACAAGACTACGATCGAAGGTCTCTCCGATAAGTTCAATCCTGAGTATTGGAACTATGCCAAACTGATTTCCGGCGTGCTTCGCTATGGAATGCCTATCGATCAGGTTCTGAAGTTGGTATCCGGCCTGGAACTCGATTCACAAAGCATCAATACTTGGAAAATGGGTGTTGAACGTGCGCTGAAGAAGTATCTCCCCAATGGTACCGAGGCTTCTGGCCAAAAGTGCCCGAACTGTGGTCAGGAAACCCTCATTTATCAGGAAGGGTGCTTGATTTGCACCAACTGCGGTACGTCTAAATGCGGCTAATCTCCTCCGAACGACCAATCTAAATCGGATATATATCTAATTAAGGCATGTCAAAACCATCTGTTTGGCATGCCTTAATTATATTTTTATTCGAGGTTATTGCTGTATGCTGCGCTTGTAGATGTCAACTGCGTGCTGATGCTCCTCCGGAGTTACCATTGTCAGGCCAATAGTAATTCCAATTCTATCTTCAAATGAGTACCGGCGTACCTCTCCGTCTTGGATAATCGTGATAGTTTTAGGTTTACCTTGCATGGCGTCAATGCGGTTAAATAGGCTTTCGTTACTCAAGATATTCCAACCGCAGTATTCAACCATATAGTATTGGCCGTTGAGCCCACGTTCCGTTGCCGGAGAGTCATCCTGTACAGTAATCTGCATGAGTTTGTCGCTCATGAATTGATCAAATCCGGATTGAAACGTATCGGCATTAGCAGCTAGTAGCTGAGTGTATAGCTGGTATATTCCATACTCTGTAGATCTTGCATCCCAATGTTGGCTTCTGATTATCTCATCGAATTTTAAGGCGTAAGGTAAGGCTTTGTCGAGCTCGCCTAGTGCTACATAACTATTGCAGATATATCCATAAAGCATATAAACTGACGGGTTATGCTCATCGAAGATTGCATGGTTGATCTCCAGGCTTTTCCGGAAATACTCCAATGCTTTATCGTAGGCTTCTCGTACGAGATAAATTTTACCTATATTCTTGTAGACGTTGCTGACATATTTGTGATGCTCACCGAATACGTTAAGGTTGATAATATCCAGGCATTTCTGATAATACTCCAGAGCGGTATCGTAATCGCCGTTATTATCATAAATTATGCCTATATTGTAGTATGATAGCACGTTGTCGGGATGTCGCTCTCCAAGGATTTTTAGCTTAATATTCAGGCTTTTATTGTAAAACTCCAGCGCCTTGTCGTAATTGTGTTGATTATAATAAACACCCCCTATGTTGTTATATGATAGAGCGGTGCCGGGATGGTTTTCGCCGTAGATTTTTAGTCTGATATCTAAGTCTTTTAGATGATATTCCAGCGCTTTGTCATATTCGCCCATCATATTATAATCCAAGCCGATATTGTTATAGTTCGTGGCAATGGACGTTTCGTCTTGTTCCTCTTCCGGTAAATTTAGACGGATTTCCAGACTTTTTTGGTGATACTCTAAGGCCTTGTCATATTCGCCCAGCATATTATATATCAGGCCGATGCCATCGTAGTTGGATGCTACCATTTCATTGCTTTCGCCTAAGGTCGTGAGCCTAATATTCAGGCTCTTTTGTTGATATTCCATCGCCTTCCGGTAGTCGCATAGGTCGTAATATATCATGGCGATATCATTATAGGTAGTAGCAACGTCGGGATGCTCTTCGTTATAAAGCTTTAAGCTGATTTCCAGGTCTTTCCGATAGTAATCCAGCGCTTGGTAATACTCTCCTAAACCACGAAATACTTTACCGATACCATTATAAATCAAGGCGACCATTGGGCTTACTTCGCCCGATTGCGCAATGGCGTGGCGCAAGCCGCGGTTGTAATAATGTAGTGCTGTTTGATAGTCAGCTATGTATTCATTCAGCATTGCGGCTGCACAGCATTGCCATTCAATATTGGTTGAATCGAGGTCGGCGCGCGTTGATAGATAGTAGGCAACGGAGTCGTTTTTTGACTGCATGCTGCAGATTGATGCGCGAGTATAGTAGTCTTCGGCAAGGTCGGCCAGCGTTTTGGCTCGGAGGGCTTTGCTGCTCTCTAAATCAGCCTGTTCATGCGCTATTTCTGCTTGGCGTTGTTCGATAGCGGCATTCATCTTATAGTATTCTGCTGTACGCTGTTGAAGGTCGCCTTTGGTGCGTAGGAGGGAATCGGCTCGCAGCAGTTCGCCGTTGAGCAGGCAATTATTTATTTGGATGTTGAAGGAATCCAGTTGGTCAAAGTCGGTTTTGGCGAACCGTTCGGCCATCTCTGCCACTATCTTCATGCTGTTGCTTTGGTCCTCATAGAGTTTCTGCAACTGCCGATGGTAATCCTCCTGTGTAATGCGGTTCTCTTCGCGTAGCCGTTCAATTTCGTCTTCCTTAGCTCGTAGTTGATTCTTCAGAGTACGGCTAAATCGCTTTTCGGCAGCAAGCTTGTAGGCCTCCGATTCTTCTGTTGAGGCCATTAGGAGAATCAACGGATTGGCTGAGTAGCTATATTGCTTCAGGGCGTCGCGTTCAACCAAGGTATAACCCGATTTCGCTACGTTGCTAATAGTAAATTTGTTGCCTGTAACAGGAAACGAGAAGGTGCCTTGCTGCGAGCTAACAACGGCGTTATGCCCTACCAGGGAGATTGTAGCCCCGGAAATACGGGTGCCGGGCGTTACCTGCGAATTACTGCCAAGGCGTCCGGGCGTTTTGATATAGCCGGATTGCGTTGGCGTTTGTGCCTTAACAGACAAGCCTGTAAGCATAACCAGGGTAAGCGTAACGAATAGGATAAGTTGACGATTCATTGATAGGTACGGACGGGGGATAGGTTGATGAATTCCGTTGTCGCAAAATTACGAAAAAAACGGGATGCGACCATTATGGAGGACGCATCCCGTTAAAAAATAAATTCTATTATCTTATTTTACCAGATAACAACTTGCTCTTCGGGGGAGAGGTAGAGCTTGTCGCCGGGCTGAATGCCGAAGGCCTTGAGGAACGGAGCGATGTTACGCAGAGTAACGTTTACGCGGTTTTCAGCCAGTGAGTGAACGTCGCCGATAGTAAGGTTGCGCTTTTCGGCGTCGCGGCAGTTGTTAGCCCAGATGTTAGCGTAGTTGAGGTAGAAGGCCTGTTCGGGGGTGAAACCGTCGATCATAGCATCTTCTGATTCAACATCGACGCCCTTTGCTTTCTGAGAATCAAGGAAAGCAGTACGAGCTACACGCAGACCGCCCTGGTCTCCGATGTTTTCGCCCAGAGTGTAAGAACCGTTGGCCATCAAGCCGGGGAGGATTTCAATCTTATCGAACTGAGCAGCCAAGCCCTGGGTGAGGGATGCAAATGCAGCAGCATCTTCGGGAGTCCACCAGTTAGTCATGTTGCCCTTAGCATCGAACTGGCTACCTTGGTCGTCGAATCCGTGGCTCATTTCGTGGCCGATAACAACGCCGATACCACCGTAGTTTTCAGCATCGGTAGCTTCGGGGTTGAAGAAGGGAGCTTGGAGGATAGCTGCGGGGAATACGATTTCGTTAGCCATCGGGTTATAGTAAGCGTTGACGGTCTGCGGAGTCATGCCCCATTCGGTCTTGTCAACGGGCTTGCCCCATTTTTCCAGTTCTTTCTTCTGGTGCCACATTCCGGCATTGTGGGTGTTCTCGTAGTAGGAGAGGGCCGGGTCGATTTCCATATCGGAGTAGTCCTTCCATTTATCGGGGTAACCAATCTTAACGGTGAAGCTCAGAAGCTTTTCGATAGCGCGGAGCTTAGTTTCGTCGCTCATCCAGGGGAGGTTGATGATGTGCTTACCGAGAGCGGTGCGGAGGTTTTCAACCAGTTCGAGCATCTTCTCCTTAGAGCTTTCAGGGAAGTATTTTTCAACGTAGAGCTGACCGATAGCTTCGCCCATGTAGCCGTCGG
>CAZEST010000062.1:0-10940 GCA_964514745.1 uncultured Alistipes sp. | reverse complement strand
GATTACAACAACAGCAAAGTTGGGCGCGAGCGCCTCGGCAGCGTCCGCTGGAAGACGGCCTTCCGCCCTGCCGGAAACGTTGTCGTAGAGAATACCGCTATGCTTTCGCGATCAACTCAGAACGGCTACCCCTATCGCAATCTCAATGAGGACCGCATAGCCTACAACGATACGTGCTATTACAAACGCCTGTCATTTATCGACGGCCTTACCGTAAAGCATTCATTCAAAGGAATTACCTTCTCGTCAATCATGAGTTTCCAATATCTTGATGACGACATGGTATTAGACCAAGATTTCTCAACGGCCAACTATTTTACGCTACAACAGAAGCGCAAAGAATGGGCCCTAACCGGCGATTTCGTTGCTCGCGGCCCTCAATCAGGCCGGTATAAATGGCTGGCCGGAGCCTTCGGCTTCTATCGCCGTTCAGAAATGCAAGCTCCGGTTCGATTCTTCCAGACCGGCATTGACAAGCTGATTGTTGCCAACCGCAACAACTCCAATCCCTACTATCCAATAGGCTGGGATTCATCGGATTTCACTCTCGGCAGCACGTTTACCATGCCCCTTGGAGGCGCCTCGGTTTACCACGAGAGTAGCCTACAGTTAGGCGCTTTTACGGCTACGGTTGGCCTGCGTTTCGATTGGGAACAAACCAATCTCAATTTCCGCAGCTTCTGCAACACGGCCTACACCATCTACGACAATACCAATCCGGCGACTACAACGATGCCGGTCTACAGCCACCACGACATCGACATCGATGATGCCGGCCACATCTCAAAGGATTACACACAACTGTTGCCCAAATTCTCAGTCTCCTATGCTATTCCGGGGTCGCTGAGCAACATATATGCCTCTGTAACCAAGGGTTACAAGTCGGGCGGCTACAATACGCAGATGTTCTCCGACTTTCTGCAGCAGCGCATTATGGCTGAAATGGGCTTGCAACAGCAGTATGATGTTGAGCAAACCGTTGCATACCGTCCGGAGACGGATTGGAACTACGAAATAGGCGCCCACCTGAAACTCTTTGAGCAGCAATTAGGCCTGGATTTAGCTGCCTTTTGGATTAACGTCAGCGATCAGCAAGTTACAATGTTCCCGGAAGGAAGCATTACCGGCCGAATCATGGCTAATGCCGGGAAATCTCGTTCAAGGGGCGTTGAATTAGCCGCCAGCTACAACCATCCGTCCGGCTGGTTTGTTAGAGGTTCATACGGCTTTACCGATGCCCGTTTTATTGAATTCAACAACGGGCGCGCCGACTATTCCGGCAAACGCGTACCGTTCGCCCCCTCCAATACGCTTTTCGCCAGCGTTGGCTATTCACGTAAGCTTTCAGGCTACGTTGACGGCATTTCGTTCGACGTAAATACGCGCGGAACGGGTAATATCTGGTGGGACGAAGCCAACACGGTGCGCCAGCCGTTCTATGCGCTGCTTAACGCATCCGTAGCTGCAACCCACAAAGGATGCCGCATCGAGCTATGGGCCAACAACATTACCAATACGCAATATGCAACCTATTATTTCGTTTCTATAGGAAATGCATTTTTGCAACGTGGTAATAAATTCTCGGTTGGCGTTACTCTTAACTATCAACTCGATTTCCAATAAGAATCAAAATAAACCCCTATCATAATGAAACTATTAAAAATCCTCCCTCTGATGCTACTGGCTGCCTTGTCGCTCCCTTCATGCGTTGACAGCGACAACTCTGACGACAACACAGCAGTCCTTTCCATCAACTCATCGGTCAACTACATCTCCTCGATTGATATTGCCGACAATTCCCTGCAAGTATTGCCCGGTGCTAACTATGGTGCTACCGTAGACATGAATGCTGCTACTATCCAGCTCTATGTCAACGACCTTCAATACGATGCCAATACGCGCGCCGTATCGTTCACACTGCCCACGATGCAGATGTCTACTACTACCAGCGGCTGGTCGTTGGACCACTCCGAGGCTATGACGCTGACTACTACGTCAAATACAACCGTTAACATCAGCGACCTGAAGATTAAGTTCAACATGCGTTCTAACGGGTCGGAGAACCTGGTAAGCCTCGCATTTACCGTCGACGGTCGTTACCAAGTAAAGACCATCTTCACCGCTACACAGTATATCGGCACAACAACATCTGTCGACGTTGATGCCCCGGGGCTCAACAGCTTTACCAGCGATTCGCCTCAGTATCTCGTTGTTATCGACAAAACTAAGATGCTGGCCCAAGTGCAGGTGGCAAATGCTAAATTCCTCGACGGAATGCCATCGTTAGGCACTATGGTGTTCGACGAGATTCCGATGACATTCACTAAGGAGGGATTCACGTTCAAGACCGACAGCGTTATTCCTTCAATCAGCAGCGTACCCTACCCCGACTTTACGCTGACCGATATCGAAGGCTCTGTAGCTGCCGGAAAGACTATGAGCTTGAAGTTTACGTGCCCCAAATATAACCGTGAAGTAACCGTTGCCGGCACCGTTTACTAAATAGGTCCGTAGCCTAATTTTTATCTCTAACCTCTTCATTCGTCAATTTCAAGTATAAAATATTTTAGCCATCTTATGAAAAAGGTACACGGTAAACGCAAGATTTGCATTGTCTCAGGCACACGTGCCGACTGGGGCATATTAAGCTCTGTAGCCAAGGCGCTACAAACTTGCGAAACGATTGAATTGCAGATTATTGCAACCAATATGCACCTGAATCCTCACTATGGCATGACCGTAAATGAGATTATCGAAGATGGCTTTAAGGTTGACGAAAAGGTGGAGATGAACGCCAAATCAGACTCCGCTGTCGACACGGCTATCGCTACATCGAAATGCCTCAGCGGAGTCGCGAAGGCTCTAAACCGGCTCAAGCCGGACATCCTGCTGATTTTGGGCGACCGCTACGAAATGCTGGCTGTTGCCACGGCCGCAACCATCATGCGAATCCCTATCGCCCACATTGCCGGAGGAGAAATCTCGGAAGGCGCTTTTGACGACAATATCCGCCATGCTCTGACGAAACTTTCAACCCTCCATTTTACGGCAACCGATGCCTACCGCAACCGCGTTATCGCTATGGGCGAAAACCCGGCTTACGTTTTCAATACCGGGGCTATCGGTGTTGCCAACATCATCAACGAGACAATTCTGCCGAAAACTGAATTGGAAAAATTCGTCGGCTTGGAGATTAATTCCTCCACACTGCTGGTTACGCTCCATCCGGCTACGATGGACCCGGTGCCGGTCAGCGAGCGTTGCGAAGCTTTATTGCAGGCGCTCGACGGATTCCAAAGCTCACACATAATCTTCACCTATCCCAACAACGACCCGGAGGGCAGGATTATCATCCAAATGATTGAAGATTACGCTGCCAAGAACCCGGGCCGCTGCGCTGTAGTCCCGTCGCTTGGTCGTAAGCGCTATATTTCGGCGCTCCATTTTGTTAGCGCAGTCGTTGGCAATTCCTCCAGCGGCATCGTTGAGGTACCGACGATGAGAATTCCTACCGTTGATATCGGCATCCGCCAACAAGGTCGTATAGCTGCCTCTTCCGTAATCCACTGCGAACCGGAAGCCGACAGCATCCACCAAGCAATATCCTTTGCGCTCTCCCCCTCAGGCAAACGCCTGGCGCTAGAGACCGACAATCCTTATGCTAAACGCGATACGGTTCGCCATATCGTTGACATCTTGGTCAATATCCGCCTGGAAGAACTATCATCCAAGCGTTTCGTTGACCCCTATCCGATTATAAACGTCCCGACGTTTACCGATACCGCTTCTACCGAAACCTTCCAGTAAGCCTCCGCTTATTGTGTTAACTATAACTTACGCAAGCAAATGAGCAATCAATCCGAAAATCTATTCCAACTGAAACCGCTATTCATTATCCCCGCACGCGGTGGCAGTAAGGGGATTCCTAAGAAGAACATCGTTGACTTAGGAGGAAAGCCTCTGATTGCTTATTCTATTGAAGCTGCGCTGCTTACGCTTCAATCGCTTAACGAAAAGGTTGCTCTCGAAAGAAACCGCATTATCGTTTCAACCGATTCTCAGGAGATTGCCGCAGTAGCCCGTCGAAGCGGCGTTGACGTGCCGTTCATGCGTCCGGATTACTTGGCAGCCGACAACTCCGGCTCGCGCGAGGTAATCCTTCACGCTATGGACTTTGCCGACAGCCAACAGATTAGTTATAACTGCGTTGTCCTGCTGCAACCTACTTCGCCTTTCCGCCGCGCATGCCATATATTGGGCGCTATGGAGCTGTTTAAGCCTGGCGCAATGGACATGGTTGTATCAGTTTGTCAGGCATCTGCCAATCCTTATTACAACTGTTTTGAAACGGATACGGCTACCGGCTACCTACATATTTCGAAAGGCGACGGCCTGCTAACCCGTCGACAAGATGCGCCGGCTGCATGGGAATATAACGGAGCCGTCTACGTGATTAACCCTGAATCTATCCGCCGAATGCCGCTGGGCGCATTCCCTCGCCGACTGCCCTACTGCATGACGGCTGAAGATTCCCTAGATATTGACAGTCCTCTCGATCTAACTGTTGCCAGAGCTTTAATCTCTCTACATAACTCTCCAGAAAATGATTAAGATGAATAACCATATCATCAACAATTCCGCTACAATCCTAGATGCGCTCCGTCAGCTTAACGCTCTGACCGATGGAGTTATGACTCTAATTGTCACCGATGCTGACTCCATGGTTGTCGGCACGCTAACCGATGGCGACATCCGACGTGCGTTTCTCAATGGTGAATCGGTTGATTCATCGGTCAACACTGCAGCCCACCGTCAGTTCTCGTTCATTACGCCTGATTCGCCTGTTGACGCTATCAAGCAGGCGAGAATGAAGGGCATAAAGCTTCTGCCGGTTACCGATGCTAACGGCCGCCTGATTCGATTGCTCGACCTGACGCAGGTTGAAACTATCCTGCCGCTACGCGCCATCCTAATGGCCGGCGGTAAGGGCGAACGTCTACGCCCGATGACGCTGACCAAACCTAAACCGTTGTTGGAGATTGATGGTATGCCAATTATCGACTACAACGTCCGCAACCTGGCTCGGGCCGGGATTACCGACGTTACGGTGACAACGCGATATTTGGCTGAGCAACTCTACGATCATTTCTCAAAACCCATCTTCGGGATTAACGTAAAATGCGTTACCGAAAAGGAGCCGTTGGGCACTATCGGCGCAGCCTCTCTTATTGAACGTCCCGACCTGGGCGATACGCTGGTAATGAATTCCGATTTGCTGACAACAATTTCGCTTGAAGAAATGTTTATATTTCATAAGGCGGAATCTGCAGATGTAACCATTGCTGCTATTCCCTACTCTGTTTCGGTGCCGTACGCTATCTTGGCCACCGACCAGCGCCGAGTGCTATCGCTTGAGGAAAAGCCTACATATTCCTATTATGCTAACGGAGGTATCTACATTTTCTCAAACAAGTTGCTCAACTCAATCCGTAAGGGAGAGCCTACAGATGCTCCTCAGCTAATTGAGCGAGCAATCGCCAACGGCGGCAAGGTTGTATTCTTCCCGGTTGACGGCACCTGGATTGACATCGGTTCGCCTACCGATTTCCGCCATGCTGAAGAGCTCATGCGCCATCATCGCGCTATGGGGCGTTTTTAATATCACCATTAACACACACAACTTTCTTTTTTTCTAAAAATGGCAGACTCTAATTTTATCGACTATGTCAAAATCCTTTGCCGAAGCGGTAAGGGAGGTGCAGGCTCGCGCCATTTCTATCGTGCTAAATATATCCCGAAAGGGGGTCCCGACGGAGGTGACGGCGGCCGTGGCGGTCACGTTATCTTGCGTGGTAATAAAAATATGTGGACTCTGCTCCCGTTGAAATTCCGCCGACATATCTTTGCCGGAAATGGTCAAAGCGGCTCCGGAGGCCGTAGTTTCGGAAAGGATGGCGACGACCAGATTATCGAAGTGCCCTGCGGCACGGTTGTTTTCGACTCCGAGACCGGCGATTTTCTCTGCGAAATTACGGATAACGGTCAGGAAGTAAAACTGCTAAAGGGCGGACGCGGAGGTCTGGGCAACTGGCACTTCAAATCAGCCACCAATCGCACACCCCGTTATGCTCAGCCCGGCGAACCGGCCGTAGAGCGCAGCGTTATCCTCGAGCTTAAGTTGCTGGCCGATGTTGGTCTGGTAGGTTTCCCAAATGCCGGAAAATCTACGTTGCTGTCGTCAGTGTCGGCGGCTCGTCCGAAGATTGCCGACTATCCGTTTACTACGATGGAACCGCAACTCGGCATCGTTGAATATCGTGGCAATCGCTCCTTCGTAATGGCAGATATTCCCGGTATTATTGAAGGAGCAAGCGAAGGCAAAGGACTCGGATTGCGATTCCTGCGCCACATAGAGCGCAACGCTGTACTGCTATTCATGGTGCCGGCCGATGCCGACGATATTGCTAAGGAATATGAGATTCTGCTGGAAGAACTGCGCCGTTTCAATCCACAGTTAATGGATAAGCAGCGCGTACTGGCGATATCTAAAAGCGACATGCTCGACCAAGAACTGATCGACGAGATTGAGCCTACGTTGCCGATTGATGTCCCCCATGTATTTATCTCGGCTGTTACAGGCGATGGACTGGTTGAACTCAAGGATGCCCTTTGGAAGGCTATCAACGACGAGGCGAACCGAATTGAAGAGATTCCTATTACTCACCGTCCGCTCGACGGACACCACCGCGTACGCGAAGAGGATGACTTCATATTTACCCCCGACCCGGTTTCAGAAGAAATCGAGGAGGAAGCTCCCGATGCCGGAGGCCATATGGTTGACGAAATCGAATATGACGGTGACGATGTTGACTATGAATATGAATACGATCTCGACGACAACGAATTCGACGATACTCCCGACAAAAAGAAATAATCCGGGCTGTTTTACGGCATATTTGTCAGCCTTACCACAAAATTCAGCGCGCTTTTGCGCCTAAAATTAGCCAACTTTTGGAGGTTTGCCAAAAGTTGGCTAATTTTGTAGTTGGCTAACACATCCGAGTAGCCACAAACATTTCAGGCAAATGCCTCTATATAAGTTTTTATGTTATGTCTGTCAACAAGGTTATTTTGGTTGGTAATGTAGGGAAAAATCCCGAAATTCGCTACATTGATTCTCGCCCATATGCTACATTCTCGCTGGCTACAACGGAGCGAGGCTACCGCACTGCGGCCGGCGTTGAAGTGCCCGAGCGCACCGAATGGCACAATATCGTAATGTGGGACCGCGCGGCCGAAACCGCCGAAAGATATATTACCAAGGGTACAAAACTCTACATTGAAGGCAAATTGCGTACACGCGACTGGCAAGACCGCAACGCTATCAGCCGCAAAGTGACAGAAATTTATGTTGACAGCTTCGACATTCTCTCTCGCCCTACCCAGCAAAATTAAATAAATACTACATCATAAATGAACACAGTTAAGAATCAACCTCCTACCGCTAAGCCCCAATCGGAGCCTATGTCGGCTATTGACCCCGTGGAGATTCCGGAAAATGCCTTCCGCGAACTCAAAGAGGGCGAGGAGTACAGACCGATGATGCACCCCGGACTGGAATATCCGGAAGTTACCCCCTACTCGGTCTCGCTCGGCTTAATTCTTTGCGTAATTTTTAGTGCCGCTGCTGCCTACCTCGGTCTAAAGGTTGGCCAGGTGTTTGAAGCCGCTATTCCTATTGCGATTATCGCTGTCGGACTGTCGGGCGCCATCGGCAAGAAAAATGCGCTGGGAGAGAATGTTATTATCCAGTCAATCGGAGCATGCTCAGGCGTTATCGTTGCCGGCGCAATCTTTACGTTGCCGGCGCTCTACATTCTCCAGGCAAAATACCCCGAAATTACAGTTAACTTCTTCCAGATTTTCATGAGTTCACTGCTCGGCGGTATCCTCGGTATCCTGTTCTTCATACCTTTCCGCAAATACTTCGTAAAGGATATGCACGGAAAATATCCATTCCCGGAAGCAACAGCTACTACTCAGGTCCTGGCCAGCAGCCAATCGGCCGGTGCTCAAGGCGGATCCCAAGCTAAGACGCTCGTCATTGCATCGCTTATTGGCGGTATATATGACTACGTTGTTGAAACCTTCGGATTCTGGGCCGGCACACTTTCAACTACGGCTACTCAGTGGGGCACTGCTATCGCAGAAAAAACCAAGCTCGTTCTGAGCTGCAATACCGGAGCAGCAGTGCTTGGTTTGGGCTATATTATCGGCCTTAAATACGCCTTTGTTATTACCGCAGGTTCGCTGATGGCCTGGTGGGTAATTCTCCCCCTAATGGGCACATATGGCAACGAGACTATAGCAGCAATGCCGCCTGAACAGATCTTCAGCCAGTACGTCAGAATGATCGGTATCGGCGGTATCGCTATGGCCGGTATTATCGGTATTATCAAGTCTTCACCGATTATCAAGCAAGCCATCGGTCTTGCCGGACGCGAATTTAAGGGTGGTGCTGCTAAAGCTAACCGACCTATCCGTTGGCAGCTGGATATCTCCATGAAGCATGTGGTATTCTTCATTGCTATTGCCTTGATTGCCGTACTGATTTTCTTCTGGTTTGGAGTTGTCCATAACTGGTGGCAGGCACTGGTTGCCTGGGTTGTTGTAACCTTAATAGCCTTCCTGTTCACTACGGTTGCTGCCAACGCTATCGCAATCGTTGGTTCAAACCCGGTTTCAGGTATGACGCTAATGACCCTGATTATTGCATCGTCAATCTTCGTAGCAATAGGCTTGAGCGGCACGTCAGGCATCGTAGCATCGATGGTAATCGGCGGCGTAGTCTGCACCGCGCTGTCAATGGCCGGAGGCTTCGTAACCGACCTCAAAATCGGTTATTGGCTCGGCTCTACTCCTAAGCGCCAGGAACAATGGAAATTCTTAGGCACACTGGTATCCGCAGCCACTGTTGGCGGCGTAATCCTCGTGCTGAATCAGGTGTATGGCTTCAATCCCGAGGACCCCAATGCGCTGGTTGCTCCGCAAGCCAACGCTATGGCAAAGGTAATCGAACCGCTAATGATGGGCGGCGATACCCCCTGGATTCTCTATATGGTAGGCGTAATTCTGGCCTTGCTGCTTAACTGGCTGGAAGTACCCGTCCTAGCGTTCTGCCTCGGCATGTTTATTCCTCTGTCGCTCAACGTTCCCCTGCTTGTCGGTGGTGCTATTGCCTGGTTTGTTAGCCACAGCTCAAAAGACAAAAAAATCAACGATGCGCGTCGCGACCGCGGTACCCTGATATCCTCCGGACTCATCGCCGGCGGTGCCCTCTTCGGCGTATTTGCCGCTATTACGCGCTTCTGCGGTTTCTCCTACGAAAGCGGCATCTCCCCCGTCAATCTGCAAATTCTCGGTGTTATCGTTTACGCAGCCCTGATTGCTTACCTCTGGTACGATTCATGTCGCGTTAAAAAGACGCCCAACAAAAACGAAATCATCTAATTGAACCTTAAAAGGGCGCACCCCTCCAGGGTGCGTCCTTTTATTTTATCCCAACACTACCACAGTGAATCGTAAGATTCTGCAATTAGCCATCCCCTCAATTATAGCCAACATTACAACCCCATTGTTGGCCCTATGCGACACGGCCATCGTCGGCCATATGGGAAGCGCTACTTTTATCGCAGCCATCGCCATTGGCGGCGTAATGTTTAACCTCCTTTACTGGCTATTCTCATTCCTACGTGCCGGCACATCCGGATTATCCGCCCAAGCCTTTGGTGCCGGAAAAGCCGAAGAATCAACGCTAGTCCTATTCCGTTCTATTACCGTAGCCGGAGTAGCCGGATTCGCCATGATTCTACTGCAAAAACCAATCTTCCTGCTGCTTTCCCGATTCTTAGACGCCGGACAACCAACAATCGCCCTCGCCTCAGAATACTTCCACATTCTAATCTACGGCGCACCGGCCGTACTGGGCAACTACGCAATGTCCGGATGGTTTCTCGGGATGCAAAACTCCAGGATGTTGCTCTGGGTATCGCTCATCATCAACCTCGTAAACATTACGTCAAGCCTACTGCTGGTCTACTGCTTGCATATGGGCATCAGCGGCGTCGCAGCAGGCTCTCTAATCGCCCAATGGATAGGATTTGCCGCCGGCTTTATCTTCCTAACAAAATACAAGCTAACAAGAATATCCCTCCGTAAACTAATCCAATGGGCTGAACTGCGACGATTCTTTAGCATCAATATCGACGTTATGCTCCGCACAATGTGCATGATAGCAGTAACCCTATGGTTTACCCGTGCAGGCGCCATACAAGGCTCACTAATCCTCGCTGTAAACACACTCCTAATGCAGCTATTCCTACTCTTCTCCTACATAATGGACGGCTTCGCCTTTGCCGCAGAAGCCCTCGTAGGGCGCTACGTTGGAGCCCACGATAAACAGCAAATCAACATCTGCGTAAAGTCAACATTCATTTGGGGAATAAGCTGCGCCATACTATTCACCCTCATATATCTTCTCGGAGGCGAACAATTTCTACAACTACTCAGCAACGACCCCTCCGTAATCCAAGCATCACAATCCTACTATCTCTGGGCCGCAGCCATTCCCCTTGCCGGATTTGCAGCCTTCGTTTGGGACGGCGTCTTTATCGGTGCCACCATGACCCGAGGCCTCCTACTCTCCATGTTCGGCGCAATGCTAACCTTCTTCGCCTCCTACTACCTCCTAACCACCATCCTCTCATCACCCCTCCTCGACCCCCTCCAAACCTCCCCGGTAAACACACTCCCAACCAATACATCCGCTCTTACAAACCAAATTCTCTGGTTTTCCTTTATTCTATACCTACTAACGCGCGGTCTTCTCCAAACAATCATCTACCGCCGCTTCCACCCAACTGCCCACTAACTCACTCGCC
>CAZEST010000061.1:0-11220 GCA_964514745.1 uncultured Alistipes sp. | reverse complement strand
ACAACCCCTACAGGGCCCTGCTCCGGCGGATTTTTCCGCCGGGTGGTAGACCTTTATGTAGGCGGATTCCGAGAGATGACCGTAGGGCGTAAGCTTTGGACTATCATACTGATAAAACTGGCTATAATGTTCTTGATATTCAAGATTTTCTTCTTCCCCGACACGCTTTCAGCCGACTACGATAACGATGCAGATAGGGCAAAGGCAGTCCGCACGGCTTTAGTTGAGGAGGGACGATAATCGCGTAACGACATATTTATCATATTGAAAGAAATTCAATTATTAATAACAACCAAAAATCTTTTACCTAATGAATGATTTGCTAAGCACTGTTGACTGGTCAAGGGGCCAGTTTGCACTTACGGCGATAGTTCACTGGCTGTTTGTCCCGTTGACAATAGGCCTTTCGCTAATTGTCGCCATCATGGAAAGCATCTATCTGCGGACCAAGTCGGAGCGATGGAAGCGACTGACTAAATTCTGGATGTTGATGTTCGGTATTAACTTCGCTTGCGGAGTTGCTACGGGTATTATTCTTGAGTTTGAGTTCGGTACCAACTGGTCAAACTATTCCTGGTTTGTAGGCGATATCTTCGGCGCACCATTGGCTATCGAGGGCATTGCGGCGTTTTTCCTTGAATCAACGTTTATCGCCGTTATGTTCTTTGGATGGAAAAGGGTAAGCCCGAAGTTCCATCTAACGGCTACGTGGCTTACGGCTGTAGGCGTATGCCTTTCGGCCTATTGGATTCTGGTTGCTAACTCGTGGATGCAATATCCGGTTGGTATGAAATTTGACCCGGCCCAGATGCGCAACGTAATGGTTTCGTTCTCTGACGTAGCCCTCTCTCCGGTTGCCCTGAACAAGATTTTCCATACGATTATGAGTGGATGGGTGCTTGGCGGAGTGTTCGTTGTTGGCGTTAGCTGCTGGTTCTTGCGTAAGAAGAGCAATAGGGAGTTTGCCAAGGATTCGATGAAGGTAGCTTCATGGGTAGGTTTGGCCGGTATAGTCTTGACGATGTGGTCGGGCGACGGTTCAGCCGTAGAGGTCTCAAAGGTTCAGCCTATGAAGCTGGCTGCGATGGAGGGCTTGTATGATGGAAGCTGCGGACAGTCGTTGGTAGGCGTTGGCTTGCTTAATCCGTCGAAGCAGCGCACCGACAGTCAGGATGCTATGCTGTTTGAAATTTCAATCCCGAAAGGGCTCTCGGTGCTGGCCAAGCATGATATGGATGCATTTGTGCCCGGTATTAATGACCTTATCGAGGGGCGTGAAGTCAACGAGAATGGCGAGGTAGTGCAAACGGTCAGCTATGCTGCTAAAATCGAGGCCGGCAAACGAGCTCAGGAGGCCCTCCGCCGTTATAGTAAGGCTGTAGAGAATGCTGATTCTCAGGCGATAGCCGAAGCGGAGATAGCGCTAAGCAAGGATTTTCAGTATTTCGGTTATGGCTATTTGGAATCTCCCGATGATGCAATTCCGCCGGTAGCGCTGACGTTCTATGCCTTCCGCATTATGGTGATGGCCGGTGGCTATTTGTTGCTGTTCTTTGCCGCAATGCTGTTCTTATGCTATCGAAAGGAGTCGTTGCTCGAAAATAAGTGGGTTATCTTCTTTGGCTTGCTTACGATTCCTGTTGTATGGATAGCCAGCGAATCGGGCTGGATTGTAGCCGAAATGGGGCGTCAGCCTTGGGTTATCGAGGGCTTGTTGCCGACGAAGGCCGCTGTCAGTGCGATTCCGGCAAGTTCGGTTCAGCTAACGTTCTGGATGTTCGTTGTTGTGTTTGCCGGACTGATAGCCGCTGAGATTTCTATCATGTGTAAGGAGATAGCGAAAGCAACCCGAAAGGATATCCTTGCCGAAACGAATGAATAAACCCCTGTTATTAACCTGTTAAAAACTATCTAAACGTGGAAGAATTACAGATATATTGGTGGTTCATCATCTCGTTGCTTGGTGGCCTCCTAGTGTTCCTGCTCTTTGTACAGGGTGGTCAAACAATGATATTATCGGCTCATGATGCCGGCCGCAAAACTTTGTTGGTAAATGCATTGGGCCGCAAGTGGGAGCTGACGTTTACAACTTTGGTAACTTTTGGCGGAGCCTTCTTCGCTTCGTTCCCGCTCTACTATTCAACCAGTTTTGGCGGAGCATATTGGCTTTGGGTGCTGATTCTGCTTAGTTTCGTGCTCCAGGCAGTCAGCTATGAATTCCGTTCTAAGCAGCGTAATCTTTTCGGCACTACTACCTACGACATATTCCTATGGATTAATGGCTTCGCAGGTTGCGTATTGCTGGGATGCGCAGTAGGCATGCAATTCTTTGGCGCGGATTTCGTTGTTGCTCGTCAGAGCATCCTCGACGGCGAGGCTCCGGTAATCTCTGTTTGGAACAGCAGCCATGGATTGGAGCAGATTGTCCGCCCGGGCAATCTATTGCTGGGATTTGCGCTGTATTTCCTGGCTCGCACTCTCGGCGCTATGTTCTTCTCCAAGAGTGTTAAGGTTGAGGATGAGGATAGCTTCCTGAAGCAGATGCGCAAACGCGTAATTGTCAACGGGTCGCTGTTCGTGGTGATTTTCCTAAGTTTCTTGGCCGTGCTGTTTACCGCTTGTGGCTATGCGGTAACGTCTGACGGCGGAGTTGAGTCCGTTCAATATAAGTATGTATTGAATTTGATCGATTTATGGTGGATTGGCCTGGCCTTTGTCGTTGGAGTGCTGATGGTCGTTTATGGCGTAGGCCGTGGCGGATTTGATAGCAACTTCCTGAAACGTCAGGCTTTCTGGTGGACCGGTATCGGAGTTGTTGTAGCCGTTACATCATTAATATGTATCAATGGCTATAATAATACGGCTTTTCTGCCCTCGCTGACCCATCCGGAAAGTTCGCTGACCATAGCCAACGCTTCGTCATCGGCCTTTACGCTGAAGACTATGACGGTTGTTTCCTGCCTTATTCCGTTCGTTCTGGCGTATATCGCCTACGTATGGTATAAGATGACCTCCCCGTCGCTGACGTCGGAGGAGCTCGCGGCCGACGACCATAAATACTAATCTTTGTTAGGGGCTGCCTTGGAGATGGCTACCAGGTAAACACCGGAGAAGATCAGAACTACAGCGAATATCTTGATTGGCGTAAAACGGTCCAATCCGAGGTAGACCCCTACCAATGATGCAACGATGGGTTGTACATAGTTATACATCCCTACCAGCGTTGGGCGCAGGTTCTTTTGCCCAACCATGATGCAAATATAGGCGATGAACGTGCCGCAGAGCACAACGTAAGCGATGCCGGAGATTTCGGCCGGGGTGACTGCGCTCCAATCAGTAGCAATAATCGAGGGTAGCGAGAAGGGGAGGATGATAATAGATGCAAAGGTGAACATCCATTTCATTAAGGTTACCAACGTATATTTCTTGATGAAATTGCGATATAGCGTCAGGTAAAGAGCATAGCTGAATTGTGCGGTTAGTACCAGCAGGTCGCCCAGCATTGGGTTGTCGCCTTTAGTTGCAGCGCCGGTGCTACTCATGACTAGGATTATTGCGCCACTTGCGCCAAGCAGAATACCGCCGAATTTTTTCAACGTTATAGGTTCGCGTAGAATAAGGAAGGCCAGCACCATTACCCACATTGGCATGGTTGTAGTGATGATGGATGCTTCGCCGGGCGATGATAGGCGTACGCCGAAGATGAAGCTACCCTGATTTATAAGAATACCGAGGCATCCGGCTCCGGCAAGGCGCAGCAGGTCGGCCGCGGGGACATGCTCGCGTTTTGTGAAGGCCGACATTATCCAGAAAAGTATTGCTGCTCCGAAAATACGGAAGTCCGACATAAGTAGCGGTGTAATTACGCCTGCTCCCATTACCAATTTGGCTATTGGCGACATTAGGCCCCACATTGAGTTGGCGCTTAGCATCGCCAAGTGGCCCTTTAGTTTAGAATCCATGAATCTTATAACTACTTTTTTTCGGGCGCAAAATTACCAAAAATATTGCAGTTATCAATCGAAATCTCGCTTTATAATGCGAGAAACCACTCGCCTGATACGCCCAACGGACTTTGCCCTACTTCGCAGTAGAGGAAAGTCCGTTGATGGTTATCAAGAGTTTATGCGGATTTTACGATGTGTTTCTGATGCGAATCGTTCTATCTATTTAGTGATCTAGAAAAGAGAGCTTAACGCATGGACAATTTGTTGATAGTCACGGCGCCATCGCAGTCGGTGATGACAGCTACAACGATGTTGCCGGCCGATTGCGGTATGGTAACGCGTGAGGCTTTGGTTGAGAGAAATTCGCGCCCCTGCAAGTCGTAAACCTTCACATTGCATATCGCCTTGCCGGAGATGATAAGGTCGCGGTTGACAACGTCCACAGCTACTTGCCCGGTAGCTACGTCGTTAATGCGGCTCGTGCCGAGCTCAATGCCGTTGGTGAAGTCGGCGTCATAGGTCAGTGTAATGACATCGCCGGGGGCTGTTTCGATTTCGGTTGTTGTAACGCGATCGTTCTGAATCTTTACTCTGCGAGGCCCTGTTGCGGATGTCTGGCTATTATCTTCGCCGTCGCCGTTGTCGCCTTCGGAAGGATCCGTATTGGTAGCTTCGGTAATATCCACACCGTTCTTTGCGATATGGCAGTGGATGATATCCTTGTTGGTGATAAATAACGGCACTCCTTGGTTGCTTACAATGGTAACGGCGGAGAGAATATTGTCTTTCCACGAGATATCAACCGTAAAGTCGCCAATCGCCTTCAGACCGGTAATCTCGCCGTTTTGCCATACTGATGGGAGGGCCGGCAGCAGGTCAATGCGGTTACTATGGCTTTGCATTAGCATCTCAGCGATACCGGAACAAACGCCAAAGTTGCCATCAATTTGGAACGGAGCGTGGGAGTCGTAAAGGTTATAATAGATACCGCCGGCATACTGATTCGTCCCGTAAGCCGTAGAGTGTTTCAATGCATTTTTCAGGATAATATGAGCATGGTCGCCATCGTGGGCACGGGCCCAGAGGTTCACCTTCCAGCCCATCGACCATCCGGTAGCGGCATCGCCTCGAAGCTTCAAGCTATTTACTGCCGGCTTGAAGTACTCGCTATCGCTGTTGATTTGGTCCAGAGGGAAGAGCGCCATCAGGTGCGACATATGGCGGTGGCCCTTGTCCGAACTTACATCATAGGTTGCATACTTCCATTCGCGAAGCAGCGAATCGCCTACGCAGATTCCATTTTGGGTGCCCCATTCGGCCCAGCTTTCGCCCTTAAATTCTTCAACGTGCAGACCGCGATCAACCTTAGCTACATAGTCGTCAAGCTGAGCAACATCATCCTCGGTAAGGCTGCAGGCATCCTGGCCCAAAATATCAATCGCTTTCTTGACGCTATCCAGCAGATATGATACGAGTTGCTGGGAATGGGCGGTAGCGTCCTCCTTATTGTGAGCATCTTGTTCGGGAGAATATTCGTCAGGGCAGACATACGTGTCATCCTCAACAACGCGGTCCTTTATCATACGCTCCATCCAGAATTGGGCGCAACTCCACATCGCCGGGAATGCACGCGTTAGGAATGTCTTATCCAGCGTATAAAGATAGTGTTGCCATAGATGCGAACAGTACCAGGCATTTGCAACAAAATAGTTTGTGCCCCAGTTGCTCATGCCGCCGAAGATATTGTTCTCGGTGAAACAGGTCCAACCATCGGTAACCTTGCCGTAAGTGGTAGCAGCTCTTTTCCAGTTGTCGGACTGCGCATTATTAATAATGTAGTTAAGGAACGGCATGTGCATATCGCTCAGATTGGTCGATTCAGCCGGCCAATAGTTCATCTGCACGTTAATGTTGGAATGGATATCGCAATTCCACGGTGCATAGCTGAGATTATTCCAGATGCCTTGCAGGTTACTCGGCACGTCGATGCCTCGCGAGCTGGATATTTCCAGGTAGCGACCGTAGGCAAAATAGAGTTGCTCCAGGAAAAGTACGTCAGGTTCTTCGCCCGTTACGTTGTTAGCGCTGTTATTGTAGTTCTGAACCAGTTGATCGGTAGGGAGCGAACTGGCGGCATCGCCCAGTTGCAGGCTGACGCGCCCCATATAGCCCGTGAAGTCTGTAACATGGTCGGCTAAAATTGCATCCCAACCCTTTGAGGCTGCAGCATCAATTCGCGCCTGGAGGTTATCGGCCAGTTGGTCCGTGTTGGCAATGCGCGTTGGCTCCGTCGCACAGAAGTCGGTTGCGGCCGCAAGAATCAACAATACTTCGTCGGCATTGCGGACATTGATGCCCTCCTTATCCGAGGTTGTCATTACGGCATCGTCGCCAATAGGCACTACGCGGAATTGTGCCCGGTAGGTAACCGTTGATAACTTTCCGCCAAACGACGCATAACCGTCTGCATAGGTAACAGCCGAAGCATTGATGCCATCGCCCGGCGTGGCCTTGAAGCACAAGGTCAGCTTGTTATTTCCGATAGCCTTGTAGTGCACGGCGATTACTTGGTCGGGGAACGATGAGATATATTTGCGCTCATATTGCGTAGAGCCGTCGGCGTTACTGTAATTAACCCCGGCAACGCCGCGCTCGATATCCAGATATCTTACGTAGTTCTTTACGCCATCTGTTGCGGTAAAGCCCAGTCCGTTACACTTATCCTCTACCTTGATGGAGCCAAAGTTTTTATATTGTCCGTAGTAGGCCGTGCCGGTAATATCGTTGGGCGTGCCGGTCCAGAGCGTCTTTTCGTTGAACTGTATCTCCTCGTAGAGCAGGTTGCCATAGATGCTTGCTCCCAGCTGGCCGTTGCCAATCGGCAGGGAATATTCCATCCATGCATTAGCAACGCCGTTGGAGGTTGCGGGCGTCTTATACCAAAGGGTTAGCTGCTTTTCGGGCGAGAAACTATCGGCTCCGCTTATATCATACTCGGTATGCTTTACGGCATCCATTTTTACGAACTGCAGCGGATTGTTATTGTCGCCTTTGTAATAGAACCCAATGTAGTTGCCAATCGATGTGCCCGACCATTGATTCATGTATGACGATGTAGTACCTTTGCGTATCTCCCAGCCGATGGGGTAGTTGGTATTGGTGGTTACTTCGAGGCCAAATCCATCGCTATATTCAGTTGTTGAGGATATCAACATGCCGGAAGAACCGACCGAGGCATATTCTCCCAAGCGGTTAACCAGTTGGAATTTATCTTGCGTGCCGACGAGTTTCCATAGCTGGGCGTCGTCGCGAGCGATCACGGCCTGCACGCAGTTCTGGCCTGTAGTGCCCTTAGAGGCTATCGTATTGCCGCTCTTGAGGAATTGAATGTAGTACCATTCATCATCGTCCGACGGCTCAACCGACGAAGAGAAGCGAGGTAATATAGGCTCGGCAGCCGCAAAAGTTACCAAATTATTCTTATCGCCGACGTTGTACTCGCCCAACTGTGCTCCGGAGTAAGCTCCGCCCCATTGGTTCATGCGGTTTGATACCCCTTTTCGTCCGATTTCGAAATTCGTGCCGTTGACAATCATCGACATTTTCTGAGCAGACGAAATATCAGCTACTGCATTGAAGCGCGATGAAGCAAACCCAACATATTCGCCGGCTTTACTTCGCATAATAAATTCATCTTCATCGCCGATAAACTGCCATTTTTGATAATCCGATACGGCGTCAGTTGCTACCGTTAGATTCTGTCCGGCGCCGTTATCTTGTAAGTTATTATTGCCGGTGGTAAAGTTGACATAATACCACGCCGGATTCTCTTCTGTAGAAAATTCCGGAAGAGTCTGGGCCGAGGCCCCGACTATAATGCCAATTAATGCTGACAAAAACGTCAGGATTTTAACTTTCATGATAGAGTTATTAGTATAGTGATTAGATCGATATCCTCGATTGCGTGTTTTTAACATATATTGCCACAAATATAGCTATCATCTCTGCAAATTCCAAATTTTAATAGATATTTGTAGCTAAATGCGCTTCAAAAATTGTGTTTTGTGAAGTAGTATTTCGCATTTGTGTAAGATTATTTCACGCCTGGCTGTCATCTCCGTTCTTGATTGGCATAATTCTTGATACCTACCGATTATGAACTATTACCCCACAACTCTCAATAACTTAACACGAACGACCATGAGAATAGGCTCATCATTAATAGTAGCCTGCCCCCACTGTGGCGGCGAAAAAAAGCTGGGTTACTCAATTTATCTGTGCCAATACGACGAACGTCGCTGGAGCGACGGCAAACTCCAGTTTCCCGTTAACAATTCCTGTGTGCAGAAATGCAACCACTGTGGCTCCTACTTTGTGCTCAATAAAGATTTGAAGTATCGCGAAGCTAAAGACCAATGCATTAGGGGCATTGGTACGGACAAACTCTCCTATACAGAGTGGAAGATTGCCTTCTTTCATTTGATTGACGATGTAGCGCCGGAAGATGCAATAAAAATTCGATTCAATTTAATCTACGCCTACAACGACGCATTCCGAAAGGTCGATAAATATGATGACAACTACGAGAGCTTCATGCGAGAACATGACTTCAACGACTGCGAACGCACCCAATTTGATTGGAAGCTACAACGCGAAAACCTAACGGCCGCTATCAACCATATTCGGCAAACTCGTGGCATAAATAATCGCACATGCCTCCAGATCGCCAACTACTATCGCGAACTCGGTGAATTCGACGCATGCCTCGACGAGCTCAAAAATGTTGATAAAGCAAAGTCAACTCTCAGAATCAAGCAGATGACAAAGGCCCTCGCTCTGGCAAAACTCCGCAACGTATTCTTGCTCTATCCATCCATCCGGCAGCCGCTGCCTACAACCCATCAGCTTTGTAGTTGAGACCATTTCTACGGGGCGAACGATGAATTAAGGAATTTTTTCTTTTATTTTTTCGGAAACCTAACAGCATTCCAAAATAAATAGCTATATTTGCATTCAGTTAATCAAACACAACATTCCATAAAACTCATCTTAATATGTCAAAAGTAACAGTGGTAGGCGCCGGTAATGTCGGCGCAACAACAGCCAATGTACTCGTTACCACACAGGTAGCCAGTGAAGTAGTGCTAATCGACATCAAAGAGGGCGTTTCCGAAGGAAAGGCCATGGACATCATGCAGACGGCCAACATCCTGAACCTTCAGACCCGTCTGTCAGGCGTCACCAACGACTATTCCAAGACCGAAAACTCCGACGTTGTAGTTATCACATCAGGTGTACCCCGCAAGCCCGGTATGACCCGTGAAGAACTCATCGGCGTTAACGCTAAGATCGTTAAGTCTGTAACAGAAAACGTTCTTGCTCACTCTCCCAACGCAGTTATCATCTGCGTAGCTAATCCTATGGACACCATGACCTACCTGATCCACAAGATCTCAGGTCTGCCCAAGAACCGCATCATCGGTATGGGCGGCGCTCTCGACAGCGCTCGCTTCAAATACTTCCTGAGCCAGGCCCTCAACGCCAGCGCAACAGAAGTTGAAGGCATCGTTATCGGTGGCCACGGCGACACAACCATGATTCCTCTGACCCGCTTCGCTGCATACCGCGGTCTGCCCGTTTCAGGCCTGATGCCCGCTGAAGAACTCAAGCAGGTTGCTGCTAACACGATGGTTGGTGGTGCTACTCTGACCAAGCTCCTCGGCACATCTGCATGGTATGCTCCCGGTGCTGCTGCAGCACAGATGGTAGCCGCAGTTCTCGGCGACCAGAAGCGTCTGATCTCTTGCTCTTGCCTGCTCGACGGCGAATACGGCGAAAGCGATCTTTGCATCGGTGTTCCCGCAATCATCGGCCGCAACGGTATCGAAAAGATTGTTGAATTCGACCTCAACGACGAAGAAAAGGCTCTGTTTGCAGCAAGCGCAAAGGCTGTTCACACAACCAACGCTGCTCTCGCAGGTTGCTTCTAATATAAGCTTAAACTAAAAAGAATGTCGCCGACAGCCCAAACAGCTATCGGCGACATTTTTTTGTTTGATTAGACGTTGCGCGCGCTCTACAAAACGTCGTCGGGAGAAATATCTAAATGAATAGAATTGCCGGCAACATCTTCCAGCTGCATTCTCAGCTTCATATTCTTCTCCTTCATGCCTTCAAAGCCGTCCTTTAAGTCAGCGTCTTTCGACATCGAGGCTTTCAGGTTTTCAACCAATTCGGCTTTGTTGCCTACAATCATCTGGTCGGAAGCATCCTTAAAGTTAAGGCCGGGGACAACCTTATATACCAGCAGTACATAATCGCCCTCCACCGAAGCCTTCGAATCGGTCAATATTCCGGTCGCAACCACTTGCGACTTAAAATTATCGGAGTTGAGCACCTCAACAAAATTCTTTACCTTTGTGTCAGCTTCAGAGCTACAGGAGGTCAACGCAAAGCCCATCAATGCTATGATTCCAACAAAGATAGCAAGTAAATTCTTCTTCATATAAGATTATAATGATGTTATTTCTTAGTAATTTGCATATGAACTATTGAATAATGCGCAAAAAGTTCTTAACTTTAAGCGCAAATTTACGATTTTTTTTGATTTCACAAGTTAAACCAAAGCTGTATTTTTGTGCTCTAAGATAGAAACAATGATTATTAATCTTCCTAATTTAACTCAATAAGTGTCATGAAAAAAATATTACAACGCGTAAGTTCTTTCGTATTGGCACTCTCCATGGTCGCAATTCCGCTGACTGCCAATGCTCAACATAACGGAGGCGCCCGCCAGGGCCACTCCTCCGGCGTCCAGTCGCACAACTCCGGTGCTCAATCTCACAACTCCGGTGCTCAATCTCGTCCGTCGGGAAGCAATGCCCGCCCTTCGGGAAGCAGTGCCCGCCAGGCTGTGAGCAGTGCTCGTCCGGCAGTGAGCAATGCTCGCCCGTCAACTAATAACAATCGCCCTGCCGTTCTCAATAACCGCCCGTCGTCAGGCAACAGCAATCAAACTGTGAACAACGCTACCGGCACGCACCGCGGCAGTGGTAACGGTACGAACTATAATACCGGCAACCAACGTCCCGGCAACAACGGTGGCAACAATGGCAATGTCGGCAACCAGCGTCCCGGCAACAATGGTGGCAACTTCGGTCGCCCCGGTAACAACGGTGGCAACTTTGGTCGTCCCGGCGGTAATATCAATCGTCCGCCTCACCATGGCGCAGACTTCGTGCCTCGCATCCCCTTCTTCGGCCACTACCACCGT
>CAZEST010000060.1:10059-11228 GCA_964514745.1 uncultured Alistipes sp. | reverse complement strand
TTGGCGACATGGTGTTCAACGCCGTTATTCCGCGTAACATCCGCCTAAGCGAAGCCCCCTCCCACGGCCTGCCGGCTATCCTCTACGATCCCGAAAGCCGTGGCGCTACGGCCCACGTCCTTCTCGCTCGCGAAATGATTAACCGCGAAGCAAAGGCCCGAGTATAGCGGCCTCCTCCCCCCAATCCGGGGAGCCCCCTCTCTCGCGCTCTCCGCTTTATTAATCCAAAACATCTAAACCTCTCTAACCCCATAACGAAATATCATGGCAATACAAAGAAGTGCGCTCGGTCGCGGACTCGACTCACTGATTTCGATGGACGACACCCCCGCTCGCGGCACGTCGGCCATCAACGACGTAGCGCTTGACAAGATAACCCCCAACCCCGACCAGCCCCGTACTACCTTCGACGAAACAGCCCTCGAAGAGCTGGCCGCATCTATTCGCGAACTGGGCATTATCCAGCCCCTCTCCCTGCGCAAAACCGGACCGGACTCCTACCAGATTATCGCCGGCGAACGCCGATTCCGTGCTGCCAAGATTGCCGGCCTGACATCCGTGCCGGCCTACGTCCGTACGGCCCACGACTCAGAGCTGACCGAAATGGCCCTCATTGAGAACATCCAACGCGAAGACCTCAACGCCATTGAAATCGCCCTGACCTTCAAAAAACTTATCGACCAATACAACCTTACCCAGGAGCGCCTCTCGGAACGCATCGGCAAGAAACGTGCTACCATTGCCAACTTCCTGCGCCTGCTGAAACTGCCGTCGGAAGTGCAGCTGGGCCTGCGCGATAAGCGTGTTGACATGGGCCACGCCCGTGCACTGCTCGCCATCGACGACCCCCGAGTGCAGCTCAAAATCTACAAGGAAATTCTGAAAGAGGGCCTATCGGTACGCAAAGTTGAAGAACTCGCCAAAGCATGGCAACAGAGCCGCGATGCCGGCGAGAACCCCGAGGCCAACGATAAGCCTCGCAACCCCTACGCCTCCAGCCACGACTTCGACCTGCTGAAAAACCATCTATCGGCAGCATTCCATACGCCGGTCAACTTCTCCTGCGACCGCCAAGGCAAAGGAAAAATTACCTTCCAATTCTCCAACGAGGAAGACCTAACGCGCCTAATCTCCCTCTTCGACACCCTCCATTAACCCTCCGCCCCCAC
>CAZEST010000060.1:4080-9959 GCA_964514745.1 uncultured Alistipes sp. | reverse complement strand
GGGGGATAGAGGTCCCGGGGGATATAGGGGCCCCGCAAAACGGGGACTCTATATCACAGCTGTAGAGGGAACTCTATATCGCAACGGGGGGATTACTCCTTGGTGATTGTGATCTTATCGGCATAGCCGTAAAGGGCATCCTGCGGACCATAGTCAAACGTGCGGTTGAATACGGTCAGCGAGTATTCGCCACCCTCATCGCCATCGTGGAGCTCATACAGAGGCAGGTCGTACCAACCTCCGGCATAATATGCATAATAGCCGAACCATTTATACGTAACATCCGAAGCGGAGCAGCCTACAAGGTGGAGCGTATTGGTATCAAAGCTTGCACCATCGGCGCAACCAACGATTGAACCGAGCTGACGCATTGCATAGTAATCGTCATCCGTGCCATCTGCAACATACTTATTCCAAACGGTTACATTCTTGGCCGTACAACCCGAAATCGTTGTTTCGGTAAAGTTGCCATTTGCATGAACAAAGCCAACGATACCGCCGGCACGCCAACCGTTCTCGATATCGACATTCTCGGCATGGCAATCTGTAATCTTGCCATGATCAAGAATACCTACGATAGCTCCGGCATTGTATGCGTACAGGCACTGGTAATTATCCGTCAGGACTGCTCTGAAGAAGAAGTCCTTAACCGTACAGTTCTTAACTTCGTTAATAACATCGTCTTGACTTCCGTTAGCACCCAAACAACCAACGATACCACCAACATGACTGGTAGCGAAATCAACCGTTACGTTCTGCATGTTGACATTTTCAATAACAATCTTGCTTGCGCTACCAAACAAGCCTGCATAGTTGACAATGTTTACGGCACCGGTAGATGTAACCGTATTGTTGAAGTTATAGAGATTATAAATCGTATGGCCCTGGCCGTTGAAAAGCGTGATGTTGCCGTTGGTATTAATCGGAGTCCATAAAGCACCGTTAAGGTCGATGTCGTTGGTCAGCACAACCGTAGCATTGTTCATGAGTGAAACGCTATCGCTAATCCAAACCAGCTCGGCCGGATTGGAAACACGGTAGACATTGTTGACAACTTCCGGTTTGACTGCCGTAATCGTCTCGCCGGTAACATTGCGGTTATACTCGTCCTCAAACATTTCATCGCAAGAAACGGTAATTTCACCGTCGACACTGAGCAGATTACCCATTACGGTTGTCAGCCAGTTGCGACGAACAGGGATATCCGTGGATATCTCCTTCTCGGCCAGCAAGGTCTCACCGTTGTAAGCCTGGAGATTGAAGTGCACCTTGGATTTGTAAGAGCCATCGGTCATCAGGTAATCAACAATGACGGTGCGATTGCAATCGGCAGCATCGTAGTTGAGCGTGTAGTCCTTGGCCTCCGGGTTAATCTGTGCCGTATAGGTCTCAGCCTCGATGTTATCACCGTCGCCGTCTACGCCAACGATGTCGAGCTCAGTGGCACGATAACAGTTCTTGTAGGTCAGCTTGAAATTATCAGGCATGATAACGCCATCCTTGTTCCAATCGGTAGCTACGATACGCAACTTGGCAAACGGGCGCTTCAGCACGAGCGACAAAGCCGTACCGCCCTGGTCAACGGTGAATTTCTCGGAAACAAAGAACGCATCGCGGCTCTCATCATTGAGTTGATGGTCGGCATCGTCCTTGCAAGTGATTGCTTTGAGGTCGGTTGTGTCGTAATGCAGGTCTTCTTGTGAACCGAGTTCAACAAAGTCAGCCCAAACAACGGCCTTGTAGGTCTTACCGGGCGTAAGGTTCAGCGAGTAGGTAACAGGCTGATAGCTGTTGACGGTGCGTACCTGAGGGGTAATAACCTGGACCAGGGTAGTTACGGTCTTGGTTGAGGTTGTAACCTCGCCTGATTCGGAGTCAGTGGGTTCAACGGTCTCATCGTGGCTATCATAGCGATAGATAGCCAGTTGATAGCGCAGATCGTACTTCGTCATGTCTACGTTCGAAATACCGCCTAAAGCCGAATTGCGAGCAACGTCTTCATCATCCGCACGGCTCTCCTCCATCATGTCGGGGATAGAGAGGCTGAAGTTTACGTTGCCGTCGCCATTGTTGGCAACGCCGTTGTCAACCAAAAGGTCATCGGATTGGCATCCTGCCATGAGCAGAGAGAGGCCAAGCATTATAAATATTTTTTTCATGGAGATTTCTGTCTGTTGGATTATTCAATAATAACATCAATATCGGTTGCCAAACCGTAGAACATATGCTCCGGACCGTAAGGAATAGTTCTATCGTCATACTCAAAGGTATGTTCCTCGCCCTCATCGCCATCATGGAGCACCAGGGGTTGAGTAAAGATTTCTTCCCAGTCATCATCATAGTCCCAATAGCCCCAATACTTGTAAGTAATATCGGAAGCAGAGCAGCCACTGAAGGTTATGGCATAACCGGTACCCTCATCGTTGCCGCCATTGAGCTGTCCGGCCAGCGCGCCGGCGGTTCGCATCTGGTATTCATCACGGTTTGCATCAAGCAATAAGGTATTCCATACCGTAACATGCTCTACCGAGCAGTTCTCTACGTTGACAGTCTTAGGATTATAGCCCGGCAGATTAACGAAACCAACCAAACCACCTACGCGCCAACCACATTCCAGGTCGGCATTAACAACCTTACAATTCTTCAGTTCGCCGATATTGATATTTCCGACAATACCGCCAACATTATAATGATACAGGTCCTTACTGTAGTCATACTTATAAGTACGAACAAAAATATTGTTTACCGTACAGTTCTCAATCAAGTTCGGACCGCCACCGGAACCGATGCTACCGGCGATACCTCCGATAAAGCCGGTCTTGGAGTCAATGGTAACATTCTGAAGAGTAACATTGCTGATGGTTACAAAGTTAGCATCGCCAAACAAGCCGCCATAAGTAGACTTATCGTTGATGTATATGTTATAGATTGTATGGCCCTGACCATCAAACGATGCAATATTGCCGGCAGAATTAGCAATCGGAGTCCAAACCAATCCATCCAGGTCGATATCAGCGGTCAGCGCAACCTTAGCTTCGCTCAGGCTCGTAGCGTTCTCGCTAATCCAGAACAGTTCGGCAACAGTGCCTACCTGATAAACTTCGTCAACCTGCTTTGGCTCTACAGCAGTAACTGTAGACCCGTTGTAGTAGTTGTTGTACTCATCCTCGAAGCGTTCGTCACATTCAACTTTAATATCGCAGTTAGCACTGAGCAGATTACCCATTACGGTAGTCAACCAGTTAGTACGGGTAGGAATATCCGTAGTAACATCCTTAGAGGTCAGCAGAGTAGTGCCGTTATAGGCTTCAATCTGGAAGTGCATCGGTTCGATTGCATTGCCCGGGCCAAAAATGTAGTCAACGATTACGGTGCGGTTGCAATCAGCAGCATCGTAGTTACGGCCATATTCCTTCTCGGCACCCAACTGTGCGGTATAGGTTACTTCGTTGTCGGAAGTAATGGTAGTCCACTTGCGCGAAGCCTTCCCGGTTACAGAAATATTCAGAGTGTCAACTCGGTCGCAATTCTTATAGGTAAGTTTGAAATTGTCGGGCATCTCAACGCCGGCCTGATTCCAGTCAGTGGTGACAATACGAATCTTAGCCAACGCACGCTTAAGCGTCAGGCTCTCGTTGAACGATGTGCTGCCAACCTCGAAGTCTTGGCATACGGTATACGCATCGCGGCTTTCATCGTTGAGCTGATGGTCGGCATCGTCCTTGCAGGTAATCTGAGGGAAGACTGACGTATCGTAGTGCAGATCGGCATCCGACCCCTGCTCAACAAAGTCGGCCCACACAACAGCACGATATTTCTGGTTAGGCGAGAGGTTCAACGAATAGGTTATCGGCAGATAGGCATCTACGGTGCGTACCTGCGGAGCTATCACCTGAACCAGCTCCGTTACGGTCTTGGTAGAGGTTGTAACCTCGCCTGATTCGGCGTCTTTGGTTTCAACGGTCTCATCGTGGCTATCATAGCGATAGATAGCCATCTGATAACGCAGGTCGTACTCCGTCATGTCAACGTTGGTAATACCGCCTGCGGCAGAACTACGCAACGAAGCGTTCATACTGCGACTCCCCTCCATCATGTCGGGGATAGAAATGCTGAAGTTCACGTTTCCGGCTCCTTCGGCGGCCACTCCAGCAACATCGCCAAGAAGTTCATCGGACTGACACCCCGTCAATAAGAGAGGTAGTCCTAACATAACTAATAACTTTTTCATGAGCTAATGATAGGTATTGATTATTGGGTAAGAAAATAATTGCATCTAAATATAGACTGTATATTCGTCATCGAAGCGCTCATCGATATTCACTCCACCGTCTCCGGCAAACTTCGCGGTTAGGAAGTTGCCTTTAATAACGGTCTCGCGGTTTTGACGAATGGGTATCAATAGATTGCTATAATGATTGATTTCCTGATTATTGCCGTCATAAAAAACGATATCACAGAGCGCATAGACATCGCGGTCAGGCTCGCCGAAAAGGTAGTCGCCAACGATTGACTGTTCGCCGGAGCCGTCGAGCTCGTCGGCCCATGTCGGCAAGGCTACAAAGCGATACGACGAGATATAATCGGCAAGGCGATCAAGCTCTACGTTATAGGCGATTCCGATATACTGCTTATAGCGGATTACCGCATAGATATCATCGGCATTGCTGCTTCGCGCTCTGACAAATCGCTCGTAGTCGGTAGCCACCAATCGATAGCGGCCCAGCGGTCGCTGCAGTGTAAACTCTATGGTGCGATGCTCCTCGTTGCCGACAAGGGTAAACGATTCATGGCCCGACTCGGCGCTACGATAGCGCGTATCGGCCGGATAATTATCCAAATCGCTGTAAACCGACGACAGCACGGAGGCATCGAAGCAGGTTGTTGCCGATTCATCGTTGGAGATATATTCGGCCCAGGCCTTACAGAAATAGCTACCACGAGGCAGTTGCACCGTAAAATCCACGCTCGGGTTCGGCTCTTCCGTATCCAGGATGAAGGTCTCAACATCAAGCAGCTCTGCTTCATCCGCTTGAGCGATAGTGCCCCGGAACAGCTTTACGATAACCTGCAGGTCGTGGCCCTCGCCGATATCGTGGAGCGACATCTCAACCTCCGGCAGATCCTCCTCCGTAACCGAGCCGTCGTCGCTCACGGTAAGCTGCTTATAGCCCAACGGCGCCGAACGGTCGAGGTTCACAACGATGGTTACATCGGAAAGTGGCTCCTGCGGCTCCTCCTGCTCGGGATACTCATGGATAGTTGAATCGCAAGCAGACAGCAACGGCAGAATAATGGCCAACAACAGATAATATGCCCTACACGCTCTTACCATTTGCACACCCCCCTATTCTTGCGTTCGAGACGCCACTGGTACGAAACCGTAATTCCGCAACGAGTCAGGCCGAAGTAGGTGCCGCTACCGCCGTCGAATTTCGGTCCGTTATGATAATTGCGATATACATCATACTTATAGTTGATAAAACCTATACCGATATTAAACTCCAAGCCCCAACAATGAGCGCGGTCGAGGTGCGTAGCGAAACCGTAGCCGAGGCCGAGGCCCCAGGCTGCATGGTTGGGGTCTTGATAACGTCCGCGGTCATTGAGCGCAACGTTGAAGCCGATTACCGATGTATGTACTCCAAGGAAATGGCCGCGCCCGGCATCGCGAAGCCAATAGCGCAACTCCGGCTGAGTGGCCAGCAAGCGGATCTTGCGAGTGGCGGTGATATTATATGGCGAATACCATACGGGCAGGTCCAACGACCAGTGGGGCCAGAGTTCTACCTCCACCCCTACGTTGGAGGTCAGCAACAGATCGTGGAGCGCATTAGTTTTGGCTGCGATGAACAGGTAGGTTTGCTTATCTACCACCG
>CAZEST010000060.1:0-3980 GCA_964514745.1 uncultured Alistipes sp. | reverse complement strand
GGATGTTTGCGGTAAAGTTCGTCAACAACCGTTACCCAATCTTCCGGTAGGCCAATCGTACGGATCTCCTCCGGCTTTAGAGATGTGGTTTTCAGAAGATACTGTTTCAGCACCTCCGCACGATTGACAGCCAGGTATTGATTGCGTTTGAGCGGACCTTCCGGCGATGAACTGCCGGCAATCCAAACGTAAGCGAGATTGGCCGTTGAATCGGCTTTTAGGTTGTTTATGGTAGCGACAACTTCGTCAAGATCGGGATTCGGACGGAGCATTAAGCGATTGACATCGTAGATTACCGATATTCGATTCAGATTAGCAAAATCCGGTACGGAATCCAGCCGATCGGCCGGTAGATATATGATATAGTCCTTTTGTGGACGCAGATTTTCCTCTGTATCCACCACGGTCTGCCCATAAAGCCCGTAGGCGCATAACTGAAAGAGCACACAAATTAATGCACACCTAATTGTTATTCCTTTCATCTCGGTAAGTAAGACGAAACCTTTTGTTTTTCAGGTAAATAGCAAAATTATGATGTTACTGATTGGCTTGCAGAATGTAAGTCATTAACAAATATATATGCAAATATATAGCGTTTTTAGCACTTATAACGCTTTTTGTCTGTTAAATTTAGTTAATTTGTCTTTTTTAGCCAATAAAAAAGAGAGGATGCGCTATCTGATTGGGCATGAAGGATTAAGGAAATGAAGCGCGGTAGTAGCACGCGTAACCGAGGTATAGAGCCAGCGGTAGAAGTCGATTGTGCGATAGGCTTCGGGGGAGATATAACCCATATCAACAAACACCGAGGCCCACTGCCCACCCTGAGCCTTATGGCAGGTTACGGCATAGGCATATTTAACCTGCAGGGCGTTGAAATAGGGACAATTTTTTAGGGCTTCGCGTTGGGCCGTAGGTGAAGCTTGCTCTGCACCGGCCATAAACAGAGCATGATGAGCCAGAATCTCTACTTTATGGCGCGGAAGGCCGGCGGTTTCGGCCGTCAAGGAGTCCAGAACTATCTTAGCCTCGATTCGCGCATCGGCCTCAAGCATCCATAAGACGACATCGGCAAAGCGAATATCCTCAACGGTCTCCATAGCATAGATTTCCTCAACTACCGCTACCTCGCCGTTAGCCAAGAAATCGGGAATACGAGGCGGGGCTTGCGGGGTGGAAGCTTCGGCTTCCGCCTCAGCCACCGTGGTTGACGGGGCTGCAGAAGCAGGCTGCGCTGCAGCGGCTTCGCGGGCTTTTCGGCGTGCGATGGTTGTCCAATAGTAGTTATTCTTGGAGATGAGCAAGCGGTCGCCACGGGCCAGAATCTCTTCGCGGTCGAAAATCTGTTGGCGGATAGCAAGGTTGAAGTCTACGGCTCGCCGATTGGAGCGCGTTATCATGATGGTCTGCTCCTCGCCATATTCCGCAAACGATCGGCCCAATTCGTCTTCCAATTCCTCCGGGATAACAACGTCGACATCGTAAAAAGGGGAGACGGTTAGCTGCGGTTCCGGCAAGGCTACCTCTTGCATTGCTCGGCGAAGCCACGTAGCATTATAGAGGATGCCGGAGCGCTGCTGCTGACGAACGGTGCGAGTTATCGTAGCGCGCATTACCTTTAAGCCCATATCCTTGAAGGCCTTGGCCGTCATTGCCGGCGACTCCTCACTGCCGACCGGGGGCAACTGAGCAGTGTCGCCCAGCAGAATTAGTTTGCAATTATGCCCGGTATAGACATACATTACCAGGTCTTGCAGCAGGTTCATGCCGCCATCGTTCCCCTCGCCAATCATTGAGGCCTCGTCTACGATGAATATCGTGTTGACATGGGGATTGCGGTTTATTTTCGCGCCCGATGTTGAACCATCGGCGGCAAAGGCCTGCGAACTATAGATTTTTCTATGGATAGTATAGGCCGGAAAACCGGTCAGCGATGACAGCACCTTCGCCGCACGCCCCGTGGAAGCCAGCAGAACTGTCTGCAAGCCTACGCGGTTGAGGCTACGTACCAAAGCCCCCATGACAGAGGTTTTACCCGTACCGGCATAGCCGTTGAGGATAAAAACCGTGTCTTGGGGGGTCTTTGCCGAGCAGAAGCGCGCGAGCGCCGCTGTCAACTGTATTTGCTGGTCGGTTGGCTCAAAAGGAAATTCCTCAAGCATCAACTCACCGAAGCCCAATACATCCATTTCAATTCTAAAAATGAGAGTCGGGGATGCAAGATTCCCGACTCATTAAGCACTAATTTTCAATTACTTGAGGCTCCATTCCGCACCATTCTTGGTGTCCTTAACGGCAAAACCGAGGGCGGCGAGCTTGTCGCGGATAAGGTCGGACGTAGCCCAATCCTTCTTGGCCTTGGCCTCACTGCGAATCTGCAGCAACAGGTCAACGGCCCCGCGGTAAGGCTCCAAGGTGTCCTTGCCGGCAACCGAGCCACCGGCCTGCTCATCAACGATACCGAGGATATCGAACAGGTAGGTCTGGAACAGCTGACGCAGAGCGTCGATGTCGGCAGCCGTAGCCTTAGCGTGACCATCGTGCACCTTGTTAACCAACGATGCAGCCTCAAACAGCTTGGCAATCACGATAGGCGTGTTCAGGTCGTCGTCCATAGCCTCCTGCGATTCGCGGTCGAGGCGAGCAATCTCGTCGGCAACATCCGAGCTATCAGACGGTTGCAGAGCCGAGATACGGCGCCAGCCATCCAGCAAGCGTTCGAGAGCCTTTTCGGCAGCCTGCAGAGCCTCGTTGGAGAAGTCGACGGTTGAACGATAGTGGGCCATCAGGATGAACAGACGGATAGTCATCGGCGAGTAAGCCTTCTCGAGCTTCTCATGCGAGCCGGTGAAGAACTCATCGAGGGTAATGAAGTTGCCCAGCGACTTGCCCATCTTCTGACCGTTGATGGTGATCATGTTGTTGTGCATCCAATAGTGCACCGAGTCGTGCCCATTGCAAGCAACCGTCTGAGCAATCTCGCACTCATGGTGGGGGAACTTCAGGTCGATGCCACCACCGTGGATATCAAACTGCTCACCCAGATACTTCTCGCTCATCGTAGAGCACTCCAGGTGCCAGCCGGGGAAACCATCGCTCCAGGGCGAGGGCCAGCGCATGATATGCTCCGGCGATGCCTTCTTCCAGAGCGCGAAGTCGGCGGGATTGTGCTTCTCAGCCTGACCGTCAAGCTGACGGGTTTCGCTGAGCAGCTCATCAATGTTGCGGCCAGAGAGCTTGCCATAGTGGTACTTGGCATTGTAGGCCGGCACATCGAAGTAAACCGAACCATTGCTAACATAGGCGAAACCGGCATCGAGAATCTTCTTGACATACTCAATCTGCTCGATGATGTGGCCCGAAGCGTGCGGCTCGATTGTAGGCGGAAGCACATTCAAGCGCTCCATCGCCTTATGATAACGGTTAAGATAATACTGAACCACCTCCATCGGCTCCAGCTGCTCCAGTCGGGCCTTCTTGGCGATTTTGTCCTCACCATCATCGGCATCATGCTCCAGATGACCTACATCGGTGATGTTGCGCACATAGCGCACCTTGTAGCCGAGCCAACAGAGATAGCGGTAAAGCACGTCGAAAGTGATTGCCGGACGAGCATGACCGAGGTGACCGTCGCCATAGACCGTCGGACCGCAGACATACATACCCACCCTACCCTCATGGATTGGGCGGAACAGTTCTTTGTTTCTCGAAAGTGAGTTGTAAATCAGGAGGTTGTTGGGTTTCATCGTAATAACCTATTATTAAAAGTGGGACGCCGTTACGCCGGTAGCGCAGCGGCATCCCGTAAGTTTCTTTTTCGGGGAGGGAGAATCCGGCGACGATTAAGCCTGGAAGGGGTTAGCGTTGTTGCTGTTGTCCTTAGCAACCTTGCGCTCGATTTCGCCGAAGGTGTTTTCGTACTTCTGGATGTTGTCGCGCAGAGCGAACAGCAGGTTCTTAGCGTTCTCGGGGTTCATGAT